>CAJXIS010000156.1 GCA_913054115.1 uncultured Acidimicrobiaceae bacterium
TGCACGTCGCGCGACAGCAGGTCGACGACCACGCCGACCGTGACGGCGAACGACCCGAACATGGCGATGGTCGCCACCCAGCCGGCGCGGGGCTCGCCGAGGCGGCTGCCGGCCAGCAGCAGCACGACGAACCCGGCCAGCGGGAATGCTGGGATCAGCCAGACGAGGTCGAGCACGCCCTAACCCCTCGGAACCGGTGGACGACGGAACATGCGATCAGCCCCTCAGGACCGACAGGTCGTCGGCGGTCGCTCCGGAGCGCCGGCGCATGATCGCCACGATGATCCCCAGGCCGATCACGACCTCGGCGGCCGCCACCACCAGCACGAAGAACACGGACAGCTGCCCGCCCAGGTCGCCCAGTTCGTCGCCGAGGCTCACGAACGTGAGGTTCACGGCATTGAGCATCAGCTCGATGCACATGAACATCACCAGCGGGTTGCGACGGACCAGCAGGCCGACGGCGCCCAGCGTGAACAGGACGGCACCGAGCGTCAGGTACCAGGCGACGGTGACCTCCATCAGGCGTCGCCCTCCTGGTCCGGGTCCGGGTCCGGTTCGCCGACGGTGTCGTCGTCGGCACCACGGGGCTCTGTGGCCACGGCCACGACGGGGAGGGGCTGGAGGGGTCCACCGAGTCGTCGGACCAGCACGACGGCGCCGACCACGGCGACCGTGAGCAGCAGGGCGGTCAACTCGACGGCGAAGACGTAGTCGGTGAACAGCGCCTCGCCCAGGCGTTGGGCGTTGTCGCCTGCGTCGCCCAGCGGGGCGTTGGCCGTGGGGGCGCCGGTCGGGCCGCCGACCGCCACCAACAGGGCCGAAAGCGTCGTACCGAGGATCCCGGCGCCGATCACGATGGCGAGCGGCCGCTGTCCGGCGATGGGCTCGATGTCGAGGTCCTCGGCCCGGTCGACGCCGAGCAGCATGATCACGAACAGGAACAGGATGACGATGGCGCCGGCGTAGACGATCACCTGGACGGCGGCGAGGAACGTCGCCTCGAGCAGCAGGAACAGCACTGCCACGCCGAAGACGGACTGGACGAGGAACAGGGCTGCGTGGATCGGGTTGCGGGCCAGGAGCACCCCGAAGGCGCCCGACAGCACGATCACGGCGCTGACGATGAACACGGCGGCATCCATCAGGCGTCGTCACCTCCGTCTTCGTCGGAGGCATCGCCCGACTGTCCGAGCTCCGGGCTGCGGATGCCATAGCCGAGTTCGCCCGACCAGGAGACCTTGCCGACGTAGGCGGCGGATCCCGACGGCGACGTGGCCCGCATCCAGCCCGACGTGTCGGCGTCCTCGCCGTCGCGCCAGTCCTCCCACGGCAGTTGCCGGGGACGGCCCGTCTCGCCGTCGACCAACAGTTCGTCCTTGGTGTAGATGGCGTCCGAGCGGTTGGTGAACGAGAACTCGAACAGCTTCGATTCGGTGATGGCTTCGGTCGGACAGGCCTCGACGCAGAGGTCGCAGTGGATGCACCGCAGGTAGTTGATCTCGAAGACGAAGCCGAAGCGCTCGCCCGGCGACACCGGGTCGTCGGTCGGGTTGTCGGCACCGCGCACGTAGATGCAGTCGGCGGGGCACACGCCGGCGCAGAGCCCGCAGCCGATGCACTTCTCCATGCCGTCCTCGTAGCGGTTGAGGACGTGGCGGCCGTGGAGGCGCTCGGGCTTGTCGCGCTTCTGTTCGGGGTACGGGATGGTGACCCGCTTCTCCCAGAGCTTGCGGAACGTGACGGCGAAGCCGCGGAAGTAGCCCATCAGGCACCGTCCCCGGCATCGAGCAGTTCGTCGGATCCGAGCTCGAGGTCGCGCCGATCGGCGCGGGCCTTGCGGATGGCGCCTCCCAGCAGGGCGGCACCCGCCCACAGGACGGCCACGCCGACGAGCACCACGGGCACCGGCGACCAGCCACGGTCGCGACCCACGTTGAGTGCCGCCACCAGGAGGAACCAGCCGAGGGCCAGCGGGATCAGGATCTTCCAGCCCAGGTCCATGAGCTGGTCGTAGCGGATCCTGGGCAGGGTCGCCCGCAGCCACACGAAGGTGAACAGGAACATCATGACCTTGAGGAAGAACCACAGGATCGGCCACACCCAGGCGACCTGCTCGACGAGGATCGGGCCGTCGGGGCCACCGAGGAAGAGGGTGACCGCGATCGCCGACATGGTGATCATGTTCATGAACTCGGCGAGGAAGAACATGGCGAAGCGGATCGAGCTGTACTCGGTGTGGTATCCGCCGACCAGCTCCTGCTCGGCCTCGACCAGGTCGAACGGCGGCCGGTTCAGCTCGGCGGTGCCGGCCACCAGGAAGATGAGGAACGGCACGACCCCGGTGGTGAACACGTTCCAGTTCCAGTCCGACTGGCTGGCCACGATCTCGTGCGTCGACATGGTGCCGCTCGTCAGGAAGACCGTGGCGATGGCGAGGCCCAGCGCCGCCTCGTAGCTGATCATCTGGGCGGATGCCCGGACCGAGCCGAGCAGCGGATACTTCGAGCCCGACGCCCAGCCGGCCAGCATCACGCCGTAGACGGCGACCGAGGAGAGGGCGAGGAACAGCAGGATGCCCATCGGGGGATCGGCCACCTGGACGAACGTCTGATGGCCGAACCAGCCCACGGTGCCGTCACCGTTGCGGAAGTCACCGCCCACCGGGACGATGGCGAACACGAGGAAGGCCGGCACCAGCGACAGGTAGGGGGCCAGCTTGAAGACCACCCGGTCGGCGTTGGCCGGGATCAGGTCCTCCTTGAAGAACAGCTTGATGCCGTCGGCGAGGGTCTGGAGGATGCCCCACGGGCCGGCGACGTCCGGGCCGATTCGGTTCTGCATGTCGCTGATGAGCTTGCGCTCGAACCAGACCATCAGCATCACCGACACCATCAACAGGACGAACGACACGACCACCTTGAGCAGGACGATCAGGACGATCTCGAGGTCGAGGGGACCGAGGAGGAGTGGATCGGCGGCGATGACCATCAGACCGGCACCACCGTCAGGTCGACGACCGTTGCGGTGGCGTCGATGAGGTCGCCTGCCGAAACGCCCTGCTGGTTGAACAGAACATGGGCGGTGCCCTTGACGACCCGGGGGTCCGGACCGACGACGACGCTGACATTGCCCTTCGGACCTCGGACCTCGATGCTGCCTCCCTCGACCACGCCGAGCGAGGCGAAGTCCGTGGGCTCGAAGGTCAGCCGGGTCACGGGCGCAAGGCCAGCCAGCGACCGGCTGTGGGCGGTGAGCACGCCACGGTCGTACATCGAGCGGGTGACCACCAGCCGGTAGGAGTTTTTGTCGTGGCTGGGCACGTCGAGCGGTGCCGGCCGGACCAGTGCCAGACCACCGTGGACGAGGATGCCCTCGCGTGTGGCGGCGGCCAGCGACCCGGGATCGAGGTGGGCGTGGATGGGCGACACGGTGCCGAGCTCGGCAAGGGCGTCTTCGGGCGAGGAGATGCCGAGGTCGACGCCCAGTCGTCGGGCCAGCTCGACGGCGATCATCCAATCGGGGCGGGCGGTTCCCGGCGGGGTCACCTTTCGGGCCACGATGCTCACGCGGCCCTCGAGGTTGGTGACGGTGCCATCGGTCTCGGTCGGGGCGGTGGCCGGCAGGACCACGTCGGCGGCGGCGACGGTCGGCGTGAGGAAGAGGTCGAGGGCGATGACCGTGCCGGCCCCCTCGAGTCCACGGCGGGCCAGGTCATGGTCGGGGACGTCGGCCAGGATGTCGGCACCGAGCAGCACCAGCACATCGACCTGGCCGTCGGCGGCGGCCTGCAGGGTGGCGAGCGCATCGCGGCCCCTCGTGGCCGGTGTGGTCGGCCACGCCTCGGCGAACCGGGACCGACCCTCGTCGAGGCCGACCCGACCGGGGAGGAGTCCCGGGACGAGCCCGAGGTCGAGGGCGCCGTGGACGTTGCCGCGGCGCAGCAACGACAGGAAGCGGACGTCGGCGATCCGGTCGTGGAGGGCCAGGGCGGCATCGACGACCGTGCCGGGTGCCTCGGCCAACGACTGTCGGCCCAGGAGCACCGTGACCGTCCGGTTCTGGCCGAGGGCCGCCTTGGAGATGAGCGCACCGGCGGCGCGGGCTTCCTCGATGGTGACGCTGCCGATGGGGGCGGTGCCGCCCTCTCCGAACATGGCTCGGACGACGTCGGCTGCCTCGCCGGGGCGCACACGCAGAGAGTGTGCGGCGAACGGCGAGAGGCCCGTGGCCCGTGGCGACAGCTCGATCAGCGTGGCGCCGTCGTGGACGACCGCATGGCGCAGGCGCAGGTACAGCGCCCCCAACTCCTCCTTGGGGTCGGGGCCGAGCAGCACGATGACGCCGTTGGGGGCACACGCCTCGTCGATGGTCGCCCGGGGCAGGCCCAGGATGAACTCGGCTGGCAGGCCGTCGCCCAGCTGGGCATCGACATGGTCGGTGCCGAGCACGCCCTTGGCCAGCTTGGACCAGGCGTACTGCGACTCGTTCGTGAGACGGGCTCCGCCCAGGACCGCCACCCGGTCGGGGTCGACGTCGGACAGCGCCGCAGCAGCCGCGGCGAGGGCGTCGCCCCAGCCGACCGGGGCCAGTTCGCCGTCGTCGCCGCGCATCAGCGGTGTCCCGAGCCGGTCCTCGTGGTCGTAGGCCTCGAAGATGAAACGCTCCTTGTCGGAGAGCCATCCCCAGTTGACGGCGTCGGCGTCGGCGCCCTGGAAGCGCAGCACGCGGTCGCGTGACGACTGCACCACGATGCGGCTGCCGACGCTGTCGACGACGCTCGTGGACTCGACCTCCTCGAGGTCCCAGGGTCGGGCCTTGAAGCGATAGGGCGCTGCGGTCAGTGCGCCGACCGGGCAGATCTGCACGGTGTTGCCGCTGAAGTACGAGCTGAAGGGCTCGTCGGGAAAGGTGTTGACCTCGGTGGCCGAGCCCCGGCCCTGGAAGTGGATGAGCGGGTCGCCGGCCACCTCGCTGGCGAACCGGGTGCAGCGGTCGCAGAGGATGCAGCGCTCCCGGTCGAGGAAGACGTTTTCGTTGACCGGGATGGGCTTCTCGAAGTGGCGCTTCTCCTCGACGAAGCGGCTCTCCCCAGGGCCGAACGCCATCGTCTGGTCCTGGAGCGGACACTCGCCGCCCTTGTCGCAGACGGGACAGTCGAGCGGGTGGTTGATGAGCAGGAACTCGAGCACGCCGTCCTGTGCCTTGCGGGTGCGTTCGGATTCGGTGTCGACCTGCATGCCGTCGATGCACTCGAGCATGCACGAGGGCTGCAACGCCGGGCCTCGACCGGTATCGACCTCGACGAGGCACACCCGGCACATCCCGACGGGCTGCATCCTCGGGTGGTGGCAGAAGCGTGGGATGAACGTGCCGGTGCGTTCGCAGGCGTCGATGAGCAGCTCGCCCCGCTGCGCCATGACGGTGCGACCATCGACCGTGATCGCCACGGACCGCTCGCCGTCGCTCATGCCGGGGCCTCCTCGGCGACCGGCGCCGACCGGACGGTGATGCCGTCACGGCGGGTGATCTTCGCCTCGAACTCGGACCGGAAGCGGCGCAGCGCCGACGTGATCGGGGCCACCGACGACGGGCCCAGCGGGCAGATCGTGGTCTGGAGCGGGGGGAACGGCACGGCGTCGAGGCCGTCGTCACCGTGTGCGGCGACGGGGTACGGCCCGGGGCTGATGTTGTCGCCGACGTCGAGCAGCAGGTCGAGGTCGGACGGCCGGCCGTAGCCGTCGACGATGCGCTCGAGGATCTGCTG
>CAJXIS010000157.1 GCA_913054115.1 uncultured Acidimicrobiaceae bacterium
CGATCACCCCGGCGCCGATGATGATTGCGTCGTAACGCTCGTTCTCGCTCATTGCAGGTCCTCAGGTCTTTCGCTTCGGGTGGCCGCAGCCACTCCGGATACCGGTCGTTTCAGAGGTACTCGTCATCGCAGAGGCACTTCGCTTCAGGGATGTTGTGTCATTTCAGGGGCATTGCCAGGTTCGGCGGGAACCGGCGATCGGCAGGCTCAGCCACGCATCCGTTCGCCAGCAGGATCGTACAGGGCCTCCAGTTGGAGGCGTGCGGGACGCATCTGGCCGAGTATCTCCACCTCGAATCCGCCGTCGCCGGCTGATCCATCGGCCAGAGGTGTCGGGATGTAGCCGAGGGCCACGCTGTTCCCGGTGTGGTGGGCGTAGCCACCGGAGGTGACGAAGCCCACGCACGCACCGCCGTGGAAGATGGGTTCGTCGTGGATGGCGTCGGCGTCGGCGTCGTCCACGTCCAGTACCAGCGTGACGAGCTTCCTGGCCGGTCCACGTTCCAACTCGGCCCTGGCGGCCTCCCTGCCGATGAAGTCGGCAGCCTTGTCGACCTTCACGAACCGGCCCATGCCTGCCTCGGCGGGGGTGAAGTCCGGGCGGAACTCCAGGTTCCAGACGCCGAATCCCTTCTCCAGGCGCAGGGACATGAAGGCCCGACCACCGAACGGCGTCACGTCCAGGTCCCGGTCACCGGCCCGTCCGGCCTCCATCACCGCCAGCCGCAGGGCCTCGTGGTGTTCGCCGGTGCAGTACAGCTCGTAGCCCAGCTCACCGGTGAACGACAGTCGGGCGGCGATCACCGGCACCCCGCCCACCGTCATCTCCCGGAGGTCCCGGAAGCGCATCCCGTGGTTGGAGACGTCCTCGTCGGTCAGGCGGGCCAGCAGCTCGCGGGCGTCCGGCCCGGAGATCGACCAGCCCAGGAGGTCCTCGCTGCGGTCGGTGAGCGTCACGCCGTCGGCGGGGAGGTGCTGCAGGAACAGTCGCATCGTGATGGCCGGCATGGAACCCGAGCCGAACAGCACGAACCGGTCATCGGCCAGGCGACCCACCGTCAGGTCGGCGGCCAGCTTCCCGGCCGGCGTCAGGATCGGCGTGAGGGCGAGCCGGCCCACCTTCGGCAGGTGGTTGGCCAGGATCCCGTCCAGGAACCCGGCTGCTCCGGGACCGGACACCTCGTACTTGGCGAAGTTGGCGATCTCCAGCAGGCCGACGCCGCTACGCACCGCCCTGCACTCCTCGGCCACCGGCCCGAAGGCGTTGGATCGGCGAAACGAAGGTGTCTCGACCTGTCTGGGCCCCTCAGGAGAGAACCAGAGGGCGTGTTCCAGGCCGAACGATGCGCCCCACACCGCACCCTGGGCATCCAGGGCGTCGTACGAGGGCGTGGTTCGCCACTTCCGGGCAGCCGGCAGTTCCTCGTTGGGGTAGGTGAGCATGAAGCGTCGCCGGTAGTTCTCCTGGGACTTCAGGTACGTGTAGTCCTTCGTGGCGAACCCGCCGAACCTCGCCACGTCCATGGCGTATACGTCCATCTCCGGCTCGCCGTTCAGGATCCACTGGGCGAGGCAGAGGCCGACCCCGCCCGCCTGGCAGAACCCGGCCATCACCGCACAGGCAACCCAGTAGTTCGGGATGCCGGGGACGGGCCCGATGAGGGGGTTGCCGTCCGGGGCGAACGTGAACGGGCCGTTGATCACCCGGGCGATTCCGGAGGTCGCCAGGGCGGGCATGCGCTGCTGTGCCAGCTCGATCCGGTCGGCGAACCGCTCCAGGTCGGGCGTCAGCAGGCGCATTCCGAAGTCCAGCGGCGTGGTGTCCGCCGCCCAGGGCTTTCCGGCGTTCTCGTAGGTGCCCACCAGCAGGCTGTTGCCCTCCTGGCGCGTGTAGACGCCCCCCTCGTAGTCAATGGTCACCGCCAGCTCGCCATCGTGGTCGATGATCTCCTGGAGTTCCTCGGTGATCACGTACTGGTGCTCCATGGGGAGCAGCGGCAGCTCGATGCCGACCATCCGACCCAGCTCCCGGGCCCACAGGCCACCGGCGTTGACGACCACCTCGGCGTTGATGACACCGTGCTCGGTGTGGACGTTCCACGAGCCGTCGGATCGCTGTGTCAGGTCGTGGACCGGGTTGTTGCGGATGACCTCCGCTCCATGGTGGATGGCCGACTGTGCGTAGGCGTTGGTCACGCCCGACGGGTCGACGCTCCCGTCGGCCGGCTCGAACAGCGCACCCAGGTACTCGTCGGTGTTGATGAGCGGGTTGAGGCGCTTCACCTCGTCCATGGAGATGAAGTCGGCGTCCATCCCCATGTACCGGGCCTTTGCCCGCTCCAGCTTCAGGTAGTCGAGTCGCTCGGGAGTCGACGCCAGGTAGATGCCTCCCGGCCAGCGCGTGCCACACGAGACCCCCGAGAGGGCCTCGATCTCGGCGTACAGGGCGAGGGTGTAGGCCTGCAGGGAGGCGATGTTGGGATCGGAGTTGATCGTGTGGACGACCCCGGCGGCGTGCCAGGTGGAGCCGGCGGTCAGCTCGGAACGTTCCACGAGCATGCAGTTCGACATACCCATCTTCGCCAGGTGGTACAGCACGCTCACCCCGGTGACGCCACCGCCGATGACGACCGCGTCGACCCGTGTCCTCATGCCGGATCCCCGGTGGTCGGCCTAGTACCAGGCATCTTCCATCGAGGCCTTCCTGCGGTCCACGAACTCGGTCAGGGCCTCGTCCACCCCGGCGGCCATCGGCGGTGATTCGTGATTGGCGAGGCGGGCCTTCCAGTCGGCGTTGGCCCGCTGGCGTGCGTCCATCTCGCCCTCCTCGTGCCACTGCTCCCACGACACGGCGTCGCCGAAGGTCGCCTCGTAGTAGGCGTGCTCGTAGTTGGCGAGGGTGTGGGCCGAGCCCAGGAAGTGGCTGCCCGGTCCCACCTCGTGGAAGCCATCCATGGCGAAGGCGTTCTCGTCGAGGGCCATGCCTCGCAGCAGTACGTGGGTCATGCCCAACCGGTCGTTGTCCAGCACCAGCTTCTCGTAGTCCATGACCAGGCCACCCTCCAGCCAGCCGGCGGCGTGCAGGACGAAGTTGGCTCCGGACATCATCGCCGTGGACAGCGAGGTGGCGCTCTCAGATGCGGCCTGGGCGTCGGGCAGCTTCGAGGACGTGAACGAGCCGCCGCAGCGCAACGGGATGCCGAGTCGCCGGGCCAGCTGCCCGACTGCGAAGTAGGCCAGCCCGGCCTCCGGGGTTCCGAACGTGGGGGCGCCGGACCGTAGTGACATGGTGGTCAGGAAGTTCCCGTAGATGGCCGGCGCACCGGGACGGACCAGCTGGGTGAGGGCGACGCCGACCATGGCCTCGGCGTGGGCCTGGGCGACGGCACCCGCCGGCGTGACCGGCCCCATGGCGCCACCCAGGATGAACGGGCAGATGACCATCCCCTGGCCGGCGGCGGCGTAGTGCCGGATCACCTTGGTGACCGCACCGTCGTAGACCAGCGGCGAGTTCACGTTGATGTTGGCCATGATCACGCAGTGGTCGTCCAGGTGCTCGGCGCCGAACACGATCCGGGCCATCTCTATGGAGTCGAGTGCCCGCTCGGGTGCGGTGATGGCCCCCAGCGGCGGCTTGGTGGAGTGCCTGAAGTGCAGCGCCAGCATGTCCAGGTGGCGCTTGTTGACCGCCACGTCGGTCGGTTCGCAGATCACCAGGCCTGAGTGGTGCGTCCACTCCAGGGTGTGGTTGATCTTCACCAGGTCCTCCAGGTCGGCCATCGTGCCGTACCTGCGTCCACGGTCCAGGTCCCGGACGAAGGGCATGCCGTAGCCCGGGGCGAACACGGTGTGGTCACCTCCGATGGTCACCGACCGCTCCGGGTCGCGGGAGTGCTGCACGAACTGGCCGGGGGTGGTTCGCTTCACGATGTCGGTGACCAGGCCCGGGTCGAACCGGAGGCGCTGCCCGTCCACGGTCGCGCCGGCGTCACGGAACAACTCGATGGTGACCTCGTCGCCCCAGATCTCGATGCCCACCTCGGCGAGGATCCGGTCGGCGTGCAGCTCGATCAGGTCCAGGCCGTCCTCTTCGAACAGGTCGTAGTAGGGGATACGTCGCTCGAGCTTCTGGATGACCTTCACGCCGCGGTCGCGTGAGCGCCTGCTTCGGTCGCCCCTTCGGCGGGTGGCGGTCATCGTGCGTATCCCCCGGAGTCCGTGCTGGTACTGCGTGGGCGTCAGCGGCTCCGACCTCCCGGTGGGAACGAGAGTATGAAGCGTCCGGCTGTGGCGCAATGGTCCTACCAGACCGGTCGGTACGGGAGGCCCGGACCGGGGCGGTACCGTCGCCGGCGTGTCTCAGCTTCCCGATGGCGCCTCTGATCTCGCCGATGCCGCGGCCCTCGACGCGGCCGACCCGTTGGCCGGGTTTCGCGATGCCTTCGTCCACGCCGAAGACGAGCCTGACCTGATCTACCTGGACGGCAACTCGCTCGGACGCCTCCCCGTGGCCTCGGTGGCCCTGGCCGCCGAGGTGGTCGAGGCCCAGTGGGGTCGACGCCTGATCCGAAGTTGGAACGAAGGCTGGTTCGAGCTGCCGACCAGGATCGGCGATCGGTTGGCAGGCGTCGTGGGCGCCGCACCCGGCGAGGTGGCCCTGGCCGACAACACGTCGGTCTGCCTCTACAAGGCGGCGGTGGCAGCCCTGCAGGCCCGCCCGGGGCGGACCCGGATCCTCACCGACGACCTGAACTTCCCGTCCGACGTCCAGGTCCTGCGGGCCGCAGCGAGGGCCGCCGGGCCGGACCACGAGGTGGTGGTGGTGCCGTCCGACGGGGTGCACGGACCGCTGGACGGACTGCTGGCCGAGATGGACGACGGTGGGGTGGCCCTGGTGTCGCTGAGCCACGTGGCATATATGTCGGGATGGTGCTGGGACCTGGCCGCCGTCACCGCCGCAGTGCACGAGGCGGGCGCCCTGGTGCTCTGGGACCTCTGCCACTCGGTGGGGGCGGTCCCCATCGACCTCGGGGCGGCGGAGGTCGACCTGGCGGTGGGTTGCACCTACAAGTACGTGAACGGCGGGCCCGGGTCACCGGCATTTCTCTACGTGTCGGCCGACCGTCCTGAACTGGTCAACCCGATAGCCGGCTGGTACGGCAGCGACGACCCGTTTGCCTTCGACTTCGACGCCGGTAGGGCCCCTGACGTGAGTCGGTTCCTCACCGGCACACCACCCGTGTTGTCCACGGCGCTGGTCGAACCGGGCGTCGACCTCCTGCTGGAGGCCGGGATGGACCGCCTGCGGGCCAAGTCGGTTGCCCTCACCGAGCGGTTCATAGCCCTCGTCGACGAGCACCTGGTGCCCCGGGGCTTCGAGCTGCGATCACCCCGCGATCCCGACCTGCGTGGGGCGCATGTCTCGTTGTTCCACCCCGACGCGTTGGCGGTGGACCAGGCGCTCATCAACGAGGAGTCGGTCATCCCCGACTTCCGCCCACCCGACCTGCTGCGGTTCGGGTTCGCCCCCCTCTACGTGCGATATGCCGACGTGGACGAGGCGGTGGCCCGTACTGTCCGGGTGGTGGATGGCGGCGGCATCGACCGCTGGAGGGACGCGAAGCCGGCCGTGCCCTAGGGGGTTTGACGGGCGCCTGCGCGGGTCGCCGACCGGGTCAGGTCAGGGCAATGGCCGGGTCAGGCCAGGCCCGCTACCGGCACCACACTGCACGTGATCTCGGGT
>CAJXIS010000158.1 GCA_913054115.1 uncultured Acidimicrobiaceae bacterium
CGTTCGCGAACAGCGCCTATCCACCGCCCCCGCCCTTCGTGATCACCGAGCCCTACGAGCCGGTGACCATCGCCGCCGTCGAACTCGACGAGGAGCGCATGGTCGTCCTCGGACAGGTCCACCCGGACTGGGGGGTCGCCGACCTCGAGGTCGGCATGGCCGTCGAGCTGGTACTCGGCACGCTCTATGAGGACGACGACCACGTGTACCTGACCTGGCAGTGGCGCCCCGTCGCAGCGGGCGGGAGCACGGGGGAGAGCGCCTGATGGAGGAGATCGCCGTCCTCGGGGCCGGCATGCACCCCTGGGGCAAGTGGGGTCGCAACTTCGTCGACTACGGCGTGCACGCCGCCCGCGAGGCCATCGCCGACGCCGGCATCGACTGGCGCGATGTCGGGTTCGTCTCCGGAGCCCTCACCGTCCGCTGCGGCTACCCCGGCTACGTGGCCGGGAGCACCTTCGCCAGGGCACTCGGGTTCACCGGGGCCCAGGTGGCCAGTTCGTACGCAGCCTGCGCATCCGGGGCGACCGCACTGTCGGTGGCCCGTGGGCAGATCCTGTCGGGCGCCTGCGATGTGGCGCTCGTCGTGGGCGCCGACACGACCCCGAAGGGCTTCCTCGCACCGAACGAGGGCAGGCGCCCCGACGACACCGACTGGCTGCGGTTCCACCTCGTGGGGGCGACCAACCCCGTCTATTTCGCCCTGCACGCCCGTCGCCGCATGGCCCTCCACGGCGCCACGACCGACGACTTCGCAGCCGTCAAGGCCAAAAACAGCCGTCACGGGGTCCACAACCCGAACGCCCGGTTCGCCAAGGAGTTCAGCATCGAGGACGTCGCCAACTCGCCGGTCGTGTCCGATCCGCTGCGCCTCCTCGAGATCTGCGCCACCAGCGACGGCGGCGCCGCGCTGGTGGTCACCTCGATGGACTACGCACGGCGCCACGGTGTGGCCGACCCGGTGCGGGTTGCCGGCATCTCGCTGGTGACGCCCACCTACCCCGACACGGTCATCGACCTGCCCTACCTGGCCACCGACTCGGCCGCCGCCGTCGAGCCGCCCGACCTGGGCTTCAAGGAGTCGATCGGCGCCCGGGTCTACGAAGAGGCGGGGATCGGTCCCGAGGATGTTGACCTGGCCGAGGTCTACGACCTGTCCTCGGCACTCGAGCTCGACTGGTACGAGCACATGGGCCTCTGCGAGGTCGGCGAGGCCGAGTCGCTCCTGCGCTCGGGCGCCACCAGCATCGGCGGGCGCATCCCCGTCAACGCCAGCGGCGGGCTGGGCGCCTTCGGCGAGGCCGTGCCGGCCCAGGCGATCGCCCAGGTCTGCGAGCTGACCTGGCAGCTGTCAGGTCGGGCAGGGGAGCGTCAGGTCGAGGGAGCACGGGTGGGCGTCACCGCCAACCAGGGCCTCTTCGGGCACGGCTCCTCGGTCCTGCTCCGCCGCTAGGGTCGTCGGGTGCCGCTTCAGGAGACGATCGCCGACGGCGTCGCCACGGTGACCATGTCGAAGCCGCCGGTCAACGCGCTCGACATCGCCGACGGCTACGCACTGGCCGACCTGCTCGACGGCTACCGGCGCAACCCCGATGTCCGGGTCGTGGTCCTGTGTGCCGAGGGACGGGGCTTCTGTGCCGGCGTCGACATCAAGGAGATGCAGTCGCTCGCCGGCAACGAGGGCATCCTCGAGGCCAACCGCTCGTGCTTCGAGGCCTTCCGGGCCGTCTACGAATGTGCCGTGCCGGTGATCGCCGCTGTCCAGGGCCACTGCCTCGGATCGGGCATCGGCCTTGCGGGCAATGCCGACTTCGTGATCGCCGCCGACGACGCCGTGTTCGGGCTGCCCGAGGTCGACAACGGCGCACTCGGCGCCGCCACCCACCTGATGCGCCTGGTTCCCGCCCAACGGGCCCGCTGGATGCTCTACAGCTGCGAGACCGCCACGGCAGCCGAACTGCTCGCCTACGGCTCCGTGCTCGACGTGGTCCCTGCCGCCGACCTCCCGGCCCGGGCCACCGAAGCGGCCACGGCCATCGCCGCCAAGGACGCAGCCACGATCCGTGCGGCCAAGGCCAGCCTCAACGGCATCGACCCCATCGACGTGCAGCGCAGCTACCGCTACGAGCAGGGCTTCACCTACGAACTCAACCTGCGGGGGATCGGCGACACCGCCCGCGAGGCCTTCCTACGCGGCGGACGGAGCGGACAGGCTCCTTCGGCGTGATCCCCTCCGCCATCACGCTCCTCGTGATGGCCGGCGGGCTGGGTTCCCGGTTCGGCGGCGACAAGCAGCTCGTGGATGTCGGCCCGGACGGTGAGGCGTTCCTCGACTATGCGATCAGGGACGCCCTCGCAGCGGACATCGGGCGCATCGTCGTCGTGGCCAGAACCGACCTCGACGCCCTGCTCCGGGAACACCTCGCCCGCCAGCACGGACCGGACCTCCCCCTCACGATCATCCACCAGGACGCACACGGCCCTGCACGGCGCAAGCCCTGGGGCACCGGCCATGCCGTCGTGAGTGCCGCCGGCGCCTGTCCGGGACCCGTCGTGGTCCTCAACGCCGACGACCACTACGGGCCGACGGGTGTGCGGCGCACGGTCGGGGCGCTGCTGGCGGACGGGGATGACCGGGCGGTGATCCTCGCCTTCGAGTTGGGCCGCACCCTCTCGACCGCCGGTTCGGTCTCCCGGGGCGTGTGCCGGGTGGTCGACGGAGGCCTCGCCGAGCTGGTCGAGACCCACGGCATCCGGCGCGAGGGCGGCCGCATCGTCGCCGATGACCCGTCGGGAGAACTCTCCGAGGATGCCCCGGTGTCGATGAACCTGTGGGGCCTGCCCGAGGCCGCCATCGCCCGCCTGGCCGGACAGTGGGCCGCCTTCCACGTCATGAACAGCGACGACCCCTCCGCCGAGTTCCTGCTGCCGGAGGCCCTCGACCAGCAGCGCGCCGAGGGGCTGCTTCGGATCGACGTCGTGGGGACCGACGAACCTTGGATCGGCGTCACGAGCCGTGAGGACCTCGAGGTCGCCCGCGCCGTTCTGGCCGGGGCCTGAGGTGCAGCCATGACCGACTGCCTCGTCGAAAAAGACGGCCACGTCCTGACGGTCACGCTCAACCGGCCGCAGCGCCGCAACGCCATGACGTATGCCATGTTCGCCCGCCTGGCCGACGCCTGGGACCTCGTCGATGAGGACCTCGACATCCGGGTGGTGATTCTCACCGGCGCCGGTGGGCACTTCTCGTCGGGCATGGACCTTCGAGCCATGGCCGGCGACGAGGCGGCCACCGACGACTACGACGTGAAGGGCCGGATGGAGCGCGAGGGCTCCGGCTTCATCTTCGACGGGCTCCTCAAGACCCGGCACCCCCGGGTGCCCGTCATCGCAGCCGTCGAGGGCACGGCCATCGCCGGCGGCACGGAGATCCTGCAGGGCACCGAGATCAGGGTTGCCGGGGAGAGCGCCACCTTCGGGGTCTCGGAGGTCCGTTGGTCGCTGTATCCGATGGGTGGCTCGGCGGTCCGGCTCGCACGCCAGATCCCCTTCACGGAGGCGGCCGACATCTTGCTCACCGGTCGTCACGTCAGCGCCTCCGAGGCGAAGCAACTCGGGCTCATCGGCCGGGTCGTGCCCGATGGCGAGGCCCTCGCCAGCGCCCGTGAGATCGCCGACACGATCGCCGCCAACGGCCCCCTGGCAGTCGAGGCCGTGCTACGGACCCTCCGGGAGACCTCCGGGATGCCCGAGGCCGACGCCTTCGCCCACGAGCAGGCCTACGGGCTGGCCGTGTTCGACTCGGCCGACGCCAAGGAGGGCCCGAGGGCCTTTGCCGAGAAGCGCACCCCCCGGTACGAGCGGCGCTGAGCAGACCTCAGTCGGGCAGGCGGTTCGTGCCCGGTTCGAAACCGGGGAGTTGCGTCTGCAGCGTGAAGCCCTGCTCGGCGGCATCGACCAGCACCAGGTGCTCGCACTCCGCCCAGTCCCTGGCCCGCGGCCCTTCGAGGTGGCGGTTGTAGGGCGCCTCGAAGACGATCACCCGGTTGCCGGTGGCCCGCAGTGCCTCGACGTTGTGGGGGCCGTCGTCGATGTAGAGGTCGGCCTCCACCTCGGGCTTCGCACCGAGGAAACAGATGTCCCGGTAGGGGATGCGGTGCTGGTCCAACCACTCGACCGTGTCGGCGATGGCGATGGCATGGCTCCAGTTCACGTAGAGCCGGTGCGTGATGATCCGGATCCACACGCCGGCGTCGGACAGTCGCCAGAGTGCCTCGGCGGCGTCCTCGATGACGGGCATCGTGCGCAGGATCCGGTACTCGGCGACGGCGATGAGGTGGAGCCGTTCGAAGTCCTCTGCCGTGAGGTTCCATTCGTTGAAGTCCCACGACCGTTCGAGGGGAAGCTGGTCCTCGTCCAGCCCCAGTTCTTCGGCGACGACGGTGCGGAAGACGACCGTGTAATCGCCGCAGACGCCGTCGAGGTCGACGCCGAGGACATAGGGATCTTCCACGCCGGGCACGGTAGTGGCCTGCCCGCGCCGCTCAGCCAGCGGTCAGGCCGGCATCGACCGACAGGACCGCCCCATGGATCTGGCTGGCCTCGTCGGATGCCAGGAAGGCGAAGGCGGCGGCAATGTCCTCGGGGCGGGACATCTCCCGGAATCCCATGTAGCCGGCCATGAGGGCGAAGTCGACGTCCTCTGGCATCTGGTAGTTCTCGACCAGTGGCGTCCTGACGCTGCCGGGGGCGATGGCATTCACCCGGAGACCCGTCTTGGCGTATTCCATGGCGAGGGCCCTGGTCATGTTGACGACCGCACCCTTGGTGGCGCAGTAGGGGACGGTGTAGGCCTGACCGATGAGCCCGGCGTTCGAGGCGATGTTGATGAGGACGCCGTCGACCTGGAGGAGGTGCGGGATGGCGGCCTGGGCACACCAGAAGACGCCGGACAGGTTGACGGCGACCATGCGGTCCCAGTCGCGTTCGGTGACGTCCGGGACGTGGTGGCTCCTGGCGATGCCGGCGATGTTGCCGAAGACGTCGAGGCGCCCGTGGTCGCTGACGACACGTTCCACGGCAGCGTGGCATTCCGACCGTCGGCTCACGTCGCAGATGATCGTGTCCATCGACCCGACCGCCTCGGCAGTCGCCGCAAGGCCATCCTCGTCGATGTCGAGGCCGACGACCGTTGCCCCCTCGTCGGCGAGGCGGATCGCCGTGGCCCGGCCGATGCCTGATGCGGCGCCGGTCAGGACCGCCACCTTGCCGTCGAATCGTGCCATGGGTGTCTCCGGGATCGTCGGGTGTCGGAGGAACGTAGCAATCGGGGTCCGGACGTTCCCAGTCCGCCCCAAAACGGCGAAACGCCCCGCCGCCCGGAGGCGACGGGGCGTTTCGAGCGGCGTGGTCAGCCGCGGGCGAAACCCTTGCCCAGGGCGCTGATCGCAGCGTCCTTGACCGGGATGAACGCCAGGATGACGATTGCCAGCCCGATGTCCGCACCGATGGAGCCAAGGCCCAGCACATCGAGGGAGGTGGCGTAGCCGGCTCCACTGATGTCGCTGACCGTGACGAACACGACGGCCCAGATCAGGGTCAGGTTCGAACCCACGACCGGGATGCCGTTCAGCATGGCGTTGACCCCGACCGTGTCGAGGATGGAATCCAGGACGGCGAGTACCCCCTGGAAGATCATCCCCATCACTATCAGGGTGAGAATGGTTGAC
>CAJXIS010000159.1 GCA_913054115.1 uncultured Acidimicrobiaceae bacterium
GTCCGGCTACGAGACGTTCCTGCCGAGGGCCGCAGCAGCCGATCGACGCCGACCGGTGCGGGTGGTCGGCAAGCACTGCGAGTCGGGCGACCTGCTGGTCCGTGAGGGTTGGGTGCCCGACGACCTGGCGGTGGGCGACGTGCTCGCCACACCGGTCACGGGCGCCTACGGCCACTCGATGGGCTCCAACTACAACCAGGTGCTGCGTCCTGCGGTCGTGTTCGTCGCAGACGGCGAGGCAACCGAGGTCGTGCGCCGCGAGACCTACGCCGACCTCGTCCGCCGAGAGGCCTGAGCGTCCGATTCTCGAACGGGTGGCGCACGCCGTTCCCGCTACCGTGAGGACCATGGAAGCCCCCTCCACCGGTACTCCCGTGCGCGTGGGCCTCCTCGGCTGCGGCAACGTCGGCGCCGCCCTGGCCGTGCTCATCGACGAACAGCGCGACGACGTCGCCCGACGCACAGGCCTCTCCTTTCAGGTGGTGTCGGTCGCCGTGCGCGACACATCCATCGACCGCGGCGTGCCCGTGCCAGACGGGGCGTTCACCACCGATGCAGCAGCCGTCGTCGCCGACCCGGACATCGACGTGGTCGTCGAGGTCATGGGCGGCATCGAGCCCGCTCGCACGCTGATCGTGGCGGCGCTCGAGAACGGCAAGCCGGTGGTCACCGCCAACAAGGAACTGCTGGCGAACCACGGCGCCGAGCTCTACTCGATCGCCGAGGCCGCCGGCGTCGACCTGCTGTTCGAGGCCGCCGTGGCGGGAGCCATCCCCATCATGCGACTGCTGCGCGAGTCGTTCGCCGGCGAGCCGATCACCCGGGTGATGGGCATCATCAACGGCACCACCAACTTCATCCTCACCAAGATGTCCGGCGAGGGCACCTCCTACGCCGACGCCCTTGCCGAGGCCCAGGACCTCGGCTACGCCGAAGCCGACCCGACCGCCGATGTCGAGGGCCACGACGCCGGGGCCAAGATCGCCATCATCGCCACGCTGGCCTTCGGGGCCGAGGTGGTCGCCGACGACGTCTACCTCGAGGGCATCTCGGGGGTCACGGCCGCCGACATCGAGGCGGCCGCCCACCTCGACCACTGCATCAAGCTGCTCGGCGTCGCCGAACGCCGCGGCGACGAGATCGGCGTGCGCGTGCACCCGACGCTCGTGCCGAACGGACATCCCCTGGCCGCCGTCAACGACAGCTTCAACGCCGTGTTCGTCGAAGGCGATGCCGTCGGAGAGGTCATGCTCTACGGCCGTGGCGCCGGCGGCCGCCCGACGGCGTCTGCCGTGTTCGGCGACCTCATCGACGCCGCCGGCAACAGCGCCCGCGGCCACGGGGCGCCGATCGGCTCGCTCGAACGGGCCCGCATCTCGCCCATGGCCGACCTCGAGACCGCCTACTACCTGGCCATCGACGTCGACGACCGGCCAGGCGTGCTGGCCACCGTGGCCGCCGTGTTCGGCGAGCACAACGTGTCGATCCGTTCGATGGAGCAGTCGGGACTGGGCGGCGAGGCCCGGCTCGTGTTCATCACGCACCGCGCCCGCGAAAGCGATCTGCAGGCCACCCTGCACGACCTGCGCGGCCTCGACGCCGTGCGCAGCGTCGGCAGCGTGCTGCGCGCCCTCGGCGACTGACCCCGGGACCCGCTCGGCATGCGCTACATCAGCACCCGCGGGGCCGCTCCGACCCTGGGCTTCAGCGACATCCTGCTCGCCGGCCTGGCCGACGACGGCGGCCTCTACGTCCCCGAATCGTGGCCGAGGCTCGCGGCCGGCGGCACCGGCGACTACGTGGCGACCGCCCTCGAGGTGATGTCGCCCTTCGTCGGTGGAGCCATCGCACCGGGCGCCTTCGCCGACATGGTCCGCGAGGCCTCAGCCACGTTCGAGTCCGACGAGGTGACGCCGCTGGTCGACCTGGGCGACGGGCTGCACCTGCTCGAGCTGTTCCACGGTCCCACGCTCGCCTTCAAAGACATCGCCCTGCAACTGGTCGGACGCCTCTTCGACCACGAACTGTCGCGACGCGGCGAGCGGGTCACCATCGTCGGCGCAACGTCGGGCGACACCGGCTCGGCCGCCATCGATGCCTGCCGCGACCGGGAGCCCATGGACATCGTGATCCTGCACCCGGCCGACCGGGTCTCGGAGGTGCAGCGCCGGCAGATGACCACCGTGCCGTCCGCAAACGTCCACAACGTGGCCGTCGAGGGCACGTTCGACGACTGCCAGGACCTGGTGAAGGCCATGTTCGCCGACGTGCCGTTCCGGCAGCGGATGCGCCTTTCGGCGGTCAACTCCATCAACTGGGCCAGGGTCATGGCGCAGGTCGTCTACTACGTGGTCGCCGCCGAGCGGCTCGGCGGACGCCACGCCCCGATCGCCTTCTCGGTGCCCACCGGCAACTTCGGCAACGCCTTCGCCGGCCACGTCGCCCGCCACATGGGCCTCGACATCACACAGCTCGTCGTGGGGTCGAACAGCAACGACATCCTGACCCGGTTCTTCGCCAGCGGCACGATGACCCTCGACGAGGTCGTGCCCACGCTCTCGCCCAGCATGGACATCCAGGTGTCGTCCAACCTCGAACGGCTGCTGTTCGAGCTGCTCGACCGAGACGGCGCAGCGGTGGCCGCCCTGCTCGACGACTTCCGGGCCACGGGCACCACGGCCCTCGACCCGGTGCTCCACGCCACGCTCGGCGACGCCTGGTCGGGCGCCCGCTTCCACGACGACGAGGTACTGCGCTGCATCGCCGACGAGGCCGACCGGTCGGGGGTGGTCCTCGACCCGCACTCCGCCGTCGGCCTGCTGGCCGCCCGCCGGTGCCGGCGCGACCCGTCGGTGCCGATGGTTGCGCTGGCGACCGCCCACCCGGCCAAGTTCCCCGACGCCGTCGAGTCGGCCACGGGCGTACGACCCGTACTTCCCGACCGCCTGGGCGACCTGTTCGAACGGCCCGAGCGCTGCACCCGCCTGCCCAACGACCTGGCGGCGATCCAGGCGCACGTCGAGGCCTGCGTCGCCTGATGCACCTCTCGGCGGGCCGAATGTCACTGCGGGAACCGGGGCGGGCTCTGGCAGGATGAGCGCTCCATGAAGTACGTGATCTGCGTCCCCGACGGCTGTGCCGACCTCCCCGTTCCCGAACTCGACGGCCGTACACCGCTCGAGGCCGCCCACACGCCCCACCTCGACGCCCTCGCCGCCCGCGCCACGGTCGGACGGGCAGCGGTGATCCCCGATGGCATGCCGCCCGGCAGCGACGTCGGCAACATGTCGATCTTCGGGTTCGACCCGGCCGAGCACCACACGGGCCGGGCGCCGATCGAGGCGGCGGCACTGGGCCTGTCCCTGCGCAGCGACCAGACCGCCTTCCGCTGCAACCTCGTGGTGGTGTCGCCGGACGGCGTGATGCTCGACTATGCGGGCGGCAACCCGCCGTCGGGGCCTGCGGCCGAGGTGATCGCCGAGATCGACCGGGAACTCGGCGGCGACGGCGTCTCGTTCCACCCGGGCCTGAGCTACCGGCACGCCATGATCGCTCCGGGCGAGTGGATCGACGCCGACTGCACGCCGCCGCACGACCTCTCGGGCGACCAGGTCGTGGTGCCAGCCGGGCCGATGGGCCGACCGCTGCGCGACCTCATGGAGGCCTCGAAGGACGTCCTCGCCGCCTCGGATCTCGCGGCCACCCAGATCTGGCTGTGGGGGCAGGGGTTCCAGCCGCAACTGCCCTCGTTCCGCGAAGCCCACGGCGTCGAGGCCGGCCTCGTCACCGCCGTCGACCTCGTGCGCGGCATCGGGGTCCTCACCGGCCTCGAGATCTGCGACATCCCCGGGGCCACCGGCTGGTACGACACGGACTACGAGGGCAAGCGCGACATCGCCCTGCAGAAGCTGGCCGACGGCCTCGACCTGTTCATCATCCACGTCGAGGCCACCGACGAGGCAGGCCACGCCGGCGATGTCGCCGACAAGGTCGAGGCGCTCGAGTTCTGGGACCGGCGCATCATCGCCGACCTGATCCCGGGCCTCGACGCACTGGGGCCGTGGCGGCTGCTGATGCTGCCCGACCACGCCACGCCTCTCACCACCCGCACCCACACTCCCGACCCGGTGCCCTACCTGCTGGTCGACTCCGAAATCGACGGACCGGGCGGCGTGTTCACCGAGCGCGGCGTCGCGGATGCACCGCTGGTGCCGGGCCACTCCCTGATGCCCACGCT
Organism: uncultured Acidimicrobiaceae bacterium; assembly: GCA_913054115.1. Classification (GTDB taxonomy): domain Bacteria; phylum Actinomycetota; class Acidimicrobiia; order Acidimicrobiales; family MedAcidi-G1; genus S20-B6. The sequence continues at coordinate 4,238 of CAJXIS010000159.1, forward strand.
CCTGTCGCGCTGATCAGGTGCCGTCACGGCGGCGCCTGACCGAGATGGCGGCGGCGACCAGGGCTGCGACGAGGACGAGGGCGCTGAGCGCCCACGCTCCGGGTGTGGGGACGGGGCAGTAGCTACCGAGGGGTCCGCTGTCGCGGTTGGTTCCCTGCTGCGTCCACTCGTAGGCACGGTCGAACCAGTGGCCCGCCCCGCATCGCACCGACTCGTCCTTCGGGCCGAACGCGACGACCGCGAGGTCGACGACCAGTGCGGCCGCCAGGTAGATCGCACCGCGCAGGTATGCCGACAGGTCGATCATCCACGGCTCGTCCCGCCGGTCGGGCTCGGCCATGGGCTGCGCTGTCAGCCGCAGCAGGGGGTGGCGGGTACGTCGACGTTGGCGAACTGTTCGCTGTCGCCGGTCCTGACGTACCACTCCCAACGGATGTCGTCGGGGGCATCGATCCAGGTCTCGGTCTTCTCGGCATAGCAGCAGAGGGTGTCGTCGACGCCCGTTGTCTCGAGGTCTGCGTTCGAGAGGCGGGCCTCGGCCGCCACGACCTCGGCAGCGGTCTCGGCCTCGACGCCGAGGTGGTTGATGGTGCCGCCGCCGTCGGGGTTCTCGAACAGCACCAGCTTCAGCGGTGGGTCGGTGATGGCGAAGTTGGCGTAGCCGGGCCGGACCTTGGCGGGTTCGGTGGCGAACAGGCGGGTGTAGAAGTCGATGGCCTCGTCGAGGTCGCTGACGTCGATGGCGAGTTGCAGGCGGCTCATGGTCTGGTCATCTCCGGAGTCGATGGTGAGGTGCTGATGGTACGTGACAAACATAGATGAATGTCGATATGATTGCAACCGTGGCTACCGACCCCTTGAACGCCTGTTGCCCTCCGGCCACCGAGGCCGCCCTCGACCCTGTCACGGCGGGTCGCCTGGCTGAGGTCTTCGCCGTGCTTGCCGATCCCACCCGGCTCCGACTTTTCAGCCTGATCGCCTGTCAACCGGAGGGAATCTGTGCCTGCGACATGGTCGGGTCGTTGGACAGGTCGCAACCCACGGTGAGCCACCACCTCAAGGTCCTGTTCGAGGCCGGTCTCGTCGATCGTGAACGCCGGGGCCGTTGGGTCTGGTATCGGGCACGGACAGGTGCCCTCACCGATGCCGCCTCGCTCATAACCTGCTGAGCATCTGCCCAATGAACATTCGGTCGGGCCGTTACGGCGTGCTCGTCCTCGGCATCGTCACGATCACCTCGTACGGCTCGTGGCTCTACTCGTTCGGTGTGCTCATGGGTCCGATCCACGACGATGTCGGATGGGGGACCACGATGCTCGGCGTCACCTTCGGCGCCGGCTTCGTCATCAACGGGGTGGCCTCGGTCGTCGGGGGTCGGCTCCTCGACCGCTTCGGCTGCCGGGGGCCGTTCCTCCTCCAGGCGGTGGTGGGAGGCGGCTGCCTGCTGGCTGCGACCTGGGCGAC
>CAJXIS010000160.1 GCA_913054115.1 uncultured Acidimicrobiaceae bacterium
CGGACACGAAGGCGGCCGTGTTGAGCCCGGCGGCCCGGTCGGCGCGCAGTTGCTGGATCGGCAGCCGGGCGAGGGTCTGGATGCCGGTGAGGAACACCCGTCCCTCGTCGGCACGGTAGCGGTCGTCGAGCCGGTAGTCGGCGGGCGTCTCGAGCGCGGTCATGGTGGGTCTCCTGTCGGTCGCTCCGGGACAACGGTGCCAGAGGTACGCTCATCCTGCAAGTAATCCGAACGATCAACGGAAAAGTGGACAAGATGACGAATATCGACCGCTCCGATGTCGCAATCCTGTCGAGGCTCCAGTCGGATGCACGGCAGACGAATCGGGCCCTCGCCGCCGGTGTCGGCCTGGCCCCTTCGACCACCCTCGACCGCGTGCGTTCGCTCGAGCAGCGGGGCGTCGTCACCGGCTACCACGCCGAGGTCGACCTGGCCGCCCTGGGCCGGCCCATCCAGGCGATCGTGGCGCTGCGCCTGCGTCCCAAGACGGCCGAGGTCGTGGACCGCGCCGTCGAGCGGCTGTGGGGGCTCCCCGAGACGCTCGGGGTGTTCATCGTCACCGGGGTCGACGACCTGATCGTGCACCTGAGCGTCTCGGACACCGACAGCCTGCGCGAGCTGGTGCTGGCGGGCATCTCCAGCATCGAGGGCGTGGTCGACGAGCGGACCTCGCTGGTCTTCGAGTATCGCCGCAAGAAGGTCGTCACCCCGCTGGGGGGCTGAGCCCGGAGCCTCAGGCGAGCGGGAGCACCACCCGCAGCTTGGCGCCGCCCAGGGGTGAATCGGTGGCCTTCACCCGACCGCCATGGGCTTCTGCCGTAGCGGCGACCACCGCAAGACCCAGCCCGGCACCGCCGGCGTCGCGGGTCCTGGCATCGTCGAGGCGGGCGAAGCGCTCGAAGACCCGCTCCCGGTCGGCCTCGGGGATCCCGCCACCGTCGTCATCGACCAGGAGCTCGGCGCCGTCCAGCGTGACAGGTAGGGATACCTGGACCTTCTCGTCGGCGTGCCTGGTCGCGTTGTCGAGCAGGTGGGCGACGAGTCGACCGAGGGCGACCGGGTCACCGATCACCTGGACCGGGGTGACTCCTGAGGCTTCGACCTTGGTCGAACGCGGACGTCCCACCTCATCCCTGACCACGTCGTCGAAGTCGACAGTCCGATACTGGCCGCCGTCGGTCTCGTCGGTCCGGGAGAGGAGGAGCAGGTCCTCGACGATCTGGCCCATACGGACGGACTCGGCGAGAACGTCGTCGGCGCCCATGGCGAAGCCGTCGGTCTCGTCGTATTCGCCGTCCTTGGCCGTGAGGAACAGCACCGGCGTCCAGATGTCGTCGGACCGGAGCGTGCGGCAGACCTCGTAGCCGTTCATGCCGGGGAGCATGATGTCGAGCACGATGGCTGCGTAGCTGCCCTCCCGTGCCCGCCAGAGCCCGTCCAGGCCGTCGTGGACCACGTCGACGTCAAAGCCGTCGGCGCCCAGCCCCCTGGCGACCGATCGGGCCAGCCGCTCCTCGTCTTCCACCAGCAATATCCGCATATCGACAGTGTGGCAGGCCGACCTGTGAGATACCTGAGAGGACTCCCGGCCGGGACCACCCGTAGGCTCGGCGGCTCATGGCCGCCCTCTTCTCGCTTGCTGCTGCGGCCTTCTTCGGGGTCGGCGACTTCTTCGGGGCGCAGGCCTCGAAGCGCACGACCATCGTCACGGTGGTCACCGGCTCCAACATCATCGGGCTGGTGCTCGTCCTGGCCCTGGCCCCGAGCATGGCCGAGCAGTTCGACGGCGGCGACTTCGTGGCCGGCATGTTCGGCGGGCTCTCCGGGCTGGTCGGGATCATGCTGCTCTACCGGGGGCTCTCGACCGGGCCCATGGCGGTGGTGGCGCCCATCGCTGCGGTGACCAACGCTGCGGTGCCGGCCATGTGGGGCGTCGCATTCGGTGAACGGCTCACCACCATGCACCTGGTGGGTGTGGTGCTCGGGCTGGTGGCGATCGTTCTGGTGTCGCGACCCCCTGAGGCCGCCGGGCCGGTCACCGTGAGGCTGCTCGTCGAGTCGATGCTCTCCGGCGTCGGGTTCGCAGGCTTTTTCATCGTGCTCGACGGCACAGACCTCGCCAGCGCCCCCTGGCCGATCGTGGGCGGGCGGCTCACGACGGTCATCGTCCTCGTCGCCGTGCTGATCGTCGTACCGCGGACACGGGGGCCGGTACGGGATGTCCGACGGTTCATCCTGGTGTGCGGCCTCTGCGACAGCGGGGCCAACGTGATGATGCTCGAGGCGCTCGGCCGGGGGATGCTCAGCCTCGCCGCCGTGCTGACCTCGCTCTACCCGGCGGTCACCGTGCTGCTGGCCCGGACCGTGCTCAAGGAGCCGATCTCGCGGGGGCAGGTGGTCGGGCTGGCCGGCTCCCTGGGTGCCATCGCCCTGATCGTCACCGGATGAACCAGCGGCGAGGACGCATCCGGCCACCGGCGTGCAATCCTTGGGGGATGCGAACCATCGCCGTCGTCGTCGCCATGGTCATGCTGGCCGCCGGATGCAGCGCCGGCGACGGCCCGACGCTGGTCTCCACGACCACCTTTCCCGACCTGTTCGGCGACGTGTCGACGACCTCGACGCTGCCGCCGGCCGAGGTCCCGGACTGGGAACCCGTGCAGCTGATCGCTCTGCGCAAGGAGGCGGAGGCATGCATCGTGAGCGCCCGCCCGGACGAGATCGTGCTCCCGGACGAGGGCCCCCGGACCGTGACGGTCGAGTCGGGCGACACGCTGGGCAAGATCGCCGAACGCTTCGACACCACCGTCGCGGCGTTCATGCGGGCCAATTCGTTGAGCAACCCGGACCGTCTCCGGGTGGGCCAGGTCCTGATCGTGCCGCGCGAGCGACCCGACGAGGTCGACGGCCCGGAGGGCCCCCAGATCGAGTGGGAGGAGCTGATCTGCGTGCTCGACACGGGGGTGGCGGCCCACGGCCCGGACGGACTGCCGGTCGGGGCGCGTGGAACGATCGAGGTCGTGGTCCGGTGGCCCCGGATCGACGGGACCGACGAGGCGCCCCGGGTCAACGGCCGCCTCCTCGGGCTCATCCAGGGGGCGCTGGCCGGCTTCCTCGACGATGTGATCACGGCGGTCGAGCGCAACGGCTATGCGTGCCGGGAGGCGCTCGACGGGCGCTGCATGTGGCTCACGCACGAATACGAGGTGCTGCTGTCGACCGACGACGTGTTCAGCGTCCGCAACACGACGCGCCGCCTGCTCCCGGGGGCGGCCGCCGAGTCGGCGGAGGTGCTCACGGAGACCTTCGACCTGGTGATCGGCCGTCCGTTCACGATCGACGTGCTGTTCGACGACGAGGTCGACTGGGTTGGAGCCGTGTCGACCGAGGCGATCAGGCGCCTCGAGCAGGAACCGTGGGTCGACGACCGCCGCCAGGTCGGCGCCGGTCCGGATGCCCTCAACTTCGAACGGTTCAACCTGACGCACGGCGGCCTGGTGCTTTCGTTCGCCCCCTTCACGGTGGGGGGCTCCGGCAGCAGCACGGTCTCGATCACGATCCCATACCGGGCGCTCGAGGGCCTCTGGGCGACCGACGGCCCGGTGGCGCCGCTCCTCGACAAGTTGGACTGACGGGTTCGGCTGCGGGAGCGGAGGTTTCCTAGGCTCGGTGCCATGGAACTGAACGAGGCCATGCGCACGACCTTCGCCTGTCGGGAGTTCACCGACGAACCGGTGTCCGACGAGGTGCTCCACCGGATCCTCGACGTCGCCCGCTTCGCCCCGTCGGGCGGCAACCGACAGGGTGGGCACGTGGTGGTCGTCCGCGACCCGGCGGTCCGGCGGCGCCTTGGCGAACTGACCCAGCCGACGCTACGGGTCTACGCCGCCCAGGTGGCGGCTGGGGAGACGCCCTTCAACTCGGTGCACCCGACGTCGATCGACGTCGAGGAGGCGCTCCGCACGCCCACGGACATGCTGCCGATGTTCAGCCACCTCGACGAGGTACCGGTGGTGCTGCTGGTCACCGTCGACCTGGCGCAGGTGGCTTCGGTCGACAAGGACCTCGACCGGGTCGGGCTCGACACCGGAGCGTCGATCTACCCGCTGGCATGGAACATCCTGCTGGCGGCCCGAGCCGAGGGCCTGGGGGGCGTGCTCACCACGGTGGTCGCTCCGGCTGAGGCAGAGGTGCAGGAGCTGTTGGGCCTGCCAGAGTCGCATGCCATCGCCGCCCTGATCCCGCTCGGGCGACCCGTGAAGCAGCTCACGAGGTTGCGTCGGCGACCGGTCGAGGACTTCGTCACGATCGACCGATTCGACGGAGTACCCCTTGGACCCGTCGGGGACTAGGGTTTCACCCGTGGTCGAGGAACCCGCGTCACCGGTGGTCCAGGACCGTCCCCGCGGTCGGCTCCTGTTCGGAGCCCTGCTGGGCTCGTTCGCGGTCATCGCAGCGCTCGTGGCTTCGGCGTCGGCCGGTGCCGGCGGGTCCGGCCCCACCATCGACCACTCCCGGCAGTTGTCGGCCGAACGCAACGCGACCTACGCCGGCGACATCGACCTCGATTCGCACGGTCCGACATTTTCATTCGAGGTGTGCATCGACGGTGTGCCCCATCGTTGGGAGGGCGACAAGGCTCCCGGGCGCACCTTCGGGTTCGAGCTCGGCGACCTCGACGGCCTCGAGGCCGATCCGGACGCCGAGTGCGACATGCCGGACTTCGGCCCCGGCCGAGAAGGGCACCGAGGACTGCCAGGGATGTTCGGCGCCGTCCCCGACTTCGACTTCGACTTCAAAACGGACTTCGCCCCCGACTTCGAGGCGTTCGAGGTGTGCCTCGCCGGGCAGGGTGCCGACGCCGATTCCCCGCCCGACGGGAACCGGACCAGCGTGGTCATCGTCGGCCCCGACGGCCGCACCGTGGTCGAGTTCGGCGAAGATGTCGGCTCGGTCACCGTCACCGGTACCGACGAGGGCGTCGAGGTCACCACCGAAGGCGGCGCAGCGGTCATCGACATCGAGGCCCGCCAACGGAGCAGGAACGAGGCGTTCGAGGCCTGTGCGGAACTGCTTCCCATGCCCCCTGCCCTCGGATTCGACTCCGGTGAATCGCTGGGCCCCCGGAAGTCCGGCGAGCACTGGGGCCACGGTCCGATGGGCGAGTTGTTCTACGGCCTCTTCGAGACGTTCGAGGTCGATCCCGACGAGGGGCACCCGAACCGGTTCACCGACGACCGGCGCTCCCGGGACCTGCGCGAGTTCTTCAGCGGGGTCGCCGATGACGGCGGCCGCTGCGGCGGCACCTCGCAGTCGGCCTGAGGTCCTGCCGGAAGGTCTAGGTTCCGGGCGGGTTGTACGAAACGGAGTCGCGCACGGTCGCTGCTGCCGTGTCGATCTCCTCGGGCGTGAGCAGCACCGTCACCCGCGCGTTGACCGCCCCGGATGCGGAGACGGCCAGGCTGAGGGCGGCGGCAGCGGCGTTGGACGGCAGGTCGGCCACCACGATGACGTCGTCGCTGCCGAAGGCGAAGTAGATGGACTCGACGGAACCGCCCAGAGACTCGCCCGCCGCAGTCGCGGCGGCGGCTCGTGCCGAACCGCCATCGGAGAGCAGTCCCTGGACCCCCTCCGTCGTATAACTGGCCTGAATGAGGTACTTGGGCATGGCCGCCCTCCGGTCG
>CAJXIS010000161.1 GCA_913054115.1 uncultured Acidimicrobiaceae bacterium
CACCAGGGAGAGCGCCAGGTCGAGGCGCCGCCGCATGCCCCCCGAGTAGGTCGCCACCCGTCGATCCGCCGCTCCCGAGAGTCCGACCCTTTCCAACAGTTCCGGGCAACGACGCCTGGACTCCGACCGGGGAATGCCGTGGAGCACCGCCTGGAGGCGCATCAACTCGCTGCCGGTCATGAGCGGGTCGATGGCGGCATCCTGCAGCGCCACCCCGATGATGCGGCGGACGGCGGCCGCTGCGCCCAGCACGTCGTGACCGCCGATCCGGGCGGATCCTCCGGTCGGTCGGAGCAGGGTGGTGAGCATCCGGACGGTGGTCGACTTGCCGGCGCCGTTCGGTCCGAGGAACCCGAAGACCTCGCCACGGGTGACGGACAGGTCGATGCCGTCGACGGCGACCACGTCACCGAAGGTGCGTGCGAGGTTGGATGCCTCGATCACGATGTCGGCGCTCTCGGCACCCGGGTCTGATGTTGCGCTCCCGCTCATACGCCGGTCTTCCTACATCGTGAACCCCCACCGGGGACCAGACGGGCGCCCGATCTGTTGAAAGTCGTTGTGCGGCTCAGCCCCGAAATGGCCAGATGCCCGGAACGGCCACCGACTCGTCCGGAGGGGGCAGCACCGCATAGGCCTCCTCGTCGGGCCGCACGAGGTTGTACTCGGCACGGGCACGGCGCTCGATCTCCTCGTCGGTGTTGAGGGCGTCGGCTCGCAACTCGTAGTCGTGGTTCTGGCGTTCGATGTCGGCGACCTGCTCCCGCAGGCCGGTCAGCGTCTCGCGCTGGTCGAGCCAGTCGCGGAAGGGGACCACGCCCAGTCCGAGGACGGCGACGAACACCAGCACCGTCAGGCCGAGCACGCCCAGTCGACGGAGCAGACGGGGGCTCATGCGCTCCCGGCGAGGGCCGCTCCGCCGCGGTACTCGGCCGCCTCGCCCAGGTGCTCCTCGATCCGGAGGAGCTGGTTGTACTTGGCGACGCGGTCGCTGCGGGCCGGCGCACCCGTCTTGATCTGTCCGCAGTTGGTGGCCACGGCGAGGTCGGCGATGGTGGTGTCCTCGGTCTCTCCGGACCGGTGGGAGATGACCACCGTGAAGCCCGCCGCTTGGGCCATGTCGACCGCCTCGAGGGTCTCGGTGAGCGTGCCGATCTGGTTGACCTTGATCAGGATCGAGTTGGCGATGCCGTCGCGGATACCGCGCGCCAGACGCTCGGTGTTGGTGACGAACAGGTCGTCGCCGACCAGCTGCACCCGCTCGCCGATGGCTGCGGTGAGGGCCGCCCAGCCGTCCCAGTCGTCTTCGGCCATGCCGTCCTCGATGGAGACGATCGGGTAGCGGGCGCTCAGGTCGGCCAAGTAGTCGGCCATGCCCGTGGGCGACAGGGAGCGGCCCTCGCCGGCGAGCACGTACTCGCCGTCGTGGAAGAACTCGGTGGAGGCGGCGTCGAGTGCCAGCGCCATGTCGTCGCCGGGCGTCAGTCCGGCGGCCTCGACCGCCTCGAGCAGGAGTTGGACGGCCTCTTCGTTGGAGCCCAGGTTCGGGGCGAACCCGCCCTCGTCGCCGACCGAGGTGGAGAGGCCACGGCCCGAGAGGACCTTCTTGAGCGAGTGGTAGCACTCGACGCCCCAGCGGAGCCCCTCGCTGAACGAGGCGGCGCCGACCGGCATGTACATGAACTCCTGGATGTCGACGTTGTTGTCGGCGTGCTCGCCGCCGTTGATGACGTTGAGCATCGGGACCGGGAGGACGTGGGCATCGGGACCGCCGATGGACCGGTACAGGGGCATGCCGAGCTCCTCGGCGGCGGCACGTGCGACGGCGAGCGAGACACCGAGGATGGCGTTGGCGCCGAGGCGACCCTTGTTGTCGGTGCCGTCGGCGTCGATCATGGCCCGGTCGACGAGACGTTGGTCGAGGGCGTCGAGGCCGATCACGGCCTCGGCGAGCTCGGTGTCGACGTTGGCGACGGCAACGGTGACGCCCTTGCCGGCCCACCGACTGCCACCATCACGCAGTTCGACGGCTTCGTGCCGGCCGGTGGATGCGCCGCTCGGGACGATCGCCCGTCCGGAGGCGCCGCTTTCGAGGAGCACCTCGGCCTCGAGGGTGGGGTTGCCCCGGGAATCGAGGACCTGACGGGCGGCGACGGACTCGATGCTGCTCACGGGTTCGCTGGCTCACTTTCTCCGGTTGCCGGTCGGACTGCGGGCACTCGATGCGACGTTGCACCGCCACCGCCTGCTGCCGCCACAATACCGGCAGGAGTCGGGTCATATGGGGACGTTGCGCGCGAATGGTCAGCAATCTGCGCGCTCTCTGCGTTCAACCGGGTCAGATCAGGACCCGTCGACCGGAACATCCGGGGAATCCCCGGGATCAGGAGCATCCTCGGCAGCAGCGCCCGCCTCGGCCGCACGGACCTGGTCGGCGAGCCGTGCCACGGCTCCCCGCAGCGCCTCCTCCGGGTCCAGGCCCACCCCACGCGCCCAGGCGACCAGGTCGAGCAGAGCATCGCCAAGGGCCTCGTCGTCGGCTGGCCCTTCGGCCGGGGGCTCGGGAGCCAGGCCGACCGACGACGCCCTGCGCAACGTCTTGGCAGCCCTGGCCAGCGCCGGCAGGGTCGCCGGGATGCCGTCGAGCACCGACTCGCGGCCCTTCTCCTCGCGCTTGATCTGCTCCCATGTGGCGAGGACCTGCTCCGTGGCGAGGGTGCCCGGAACTGGCCCATTCCCTGACCCACCGCCTGGCCCATTCCCTGCCCCACCGCCTGGCCCATTCCCTGACCCGCCGCCTGGCCCATTCCCTGACCCACCGCCTGCGCCATCGTCTGCGTCTGCGTCTGCGCCGAAGACGTGCGGGTGCCGGTGGTGCAACTTGTCGTGGATCCCCTGTGCCACGTCGGCGAGGTCGAAGTGCCCGGACTCGGCGGCGATCCGTGCGTGGAACACCACCTGGAAGAGCAGGTCGCCGAGTTCCTCGCAGACGTGCTCGATGCCGTCACCGGTCACCTCGTCCAGGTTGTCGAGCGCCTCGAGGACCTCGTGGGCCTCCTCCAACAGGTGCGGCCGCAACGAGGTGTGTGTCTGCTCGGCGTCCCACGGGCATTCGCGCCGGAGGATGTCGACCAGGTCGACGAAGTCGGCGATCGCCTTGAGTGTCCCCGGCGAGGCGCCGACCGACTCGCCCATCAGCCCGCGGCGGGGGCCGCCGGCTGCGAGACACGCCCCACGACGGGGTCCCAGGTGCCGAATCGACCGTCCAACGAGACCTCCCTGGTCATCGAGGCGATGCTGAGCAGCACGTTGACGGTACGGCTTCCGAGGTCCTCGAAGGTGACGGGCTCGGTGGGTCGGACCTCGTCGATCCGGATCACGTGCTGGCCGAACTGGCTCGGCACCGGACCGACCAGCGTCATCCCGACGGCGATCGCACCGAGCGTCGCCCGCTCGAACGTCGGGACGAACGCACCTGTGGGCACGCAGCCGAGGCTGCCACCCTGCGACCCGGATCCCGGGTCCTGGGACACCTGCCCGGCGAGCTCGGCGAAGTCGCTTCCGGCGGCCAGCAGGTCGATCACCTCGTCGGCGTCATCCCTGGTCGAGACGAGGATGTGGCTGGTACAGAGTTCGTGGCTGACCAGCCCGGCATTGGCCTCGTAGGCGGAGCGGACGCCAGCGACGCCGGCGTCGATCGCATCGAGGGCCGCCTGCCAACGGGAGAGCCGTCCCATCATCGAAGAAGACGCATCGAACCCGGCCGCCACCAACTTGTCGGAGGCCTTCGCCACGTCCGCGTCGGAAGCCACGGTCCCGTGTTCGGCCAGGAGGTCGATGAGCGCCTCGTAGGTGACCAGTTCGCTGATGACCTCTGCCGCCACCTTGGCATCGACGGTCACCTCGCCGACGGCGGCGATCCCACCACGGGCCTCGATCCATTCGAGGACGTCGGCCCGGTCGAGGTCGGTGTCGCCGATGCCGACCACCACCGACTCGGAGGCGCAGGCGGCCAGCAGCACCATGCCCGCGACGCCCATCAGGACGACTGCGAGCGGACGCAGCGCACGCCGACGCAGCGGGGATCGCAACGGGGATCGCAACGGGGATCCCAGGGCAGAAGAAGGCAGGTGGCTCACGGAGTCAGGATGCTACGGGTCCGTCGTCCGGTTGGACCACCGGCACGAGCTCGACGAGTAGCTCGGACAGCTGCGTGGCCAGATCGGGAACGCCGTCGCCGGTGAGCAGCGGCAGGAGCAGTTGCCGTGATCCCTGCTTGTAGCGGGCATGACGGTGGAGCCGTTCCAGGCGGACCTGCCGGCTGAGCGGCAGATCGACCGGCGAACAACGGGCCAGCCGCTCGGGGGCACCCAGACCGGGTCCCCTGGCCACGACGACCTCCGTGATGCCCCGCTCGACACAGAGCGACTTCAGGCGGGCCACGGCGACGAGTGCCTCGACCGGCGACGGCAACGGCCCGTACCGGTCCTCCCACTCGGCCTGCACGGCGTCGACGGCTGCCGGATCCGGTGACAGGCTCGCCGTGCCCAACTTGCGGTAGGCCTCCATCCGGAGGTCGTTGCGCGACACGTAGTCCTCCGGCAGGTGGGCATCGACCGGGATCTCGACCCGGACCTCGGGCAGCACCTCGGGGGCCCGGCCCGCCAGCTCGGCCACCGCCTCGTTGACCATCTGGCAGTAGAGGTCGTAGCCGACCGCTGCGATGTGGCCGCTCTGGCCGGTGCCGAGCAGGTTGCCGGCACCTCGGATCTCGAGGTCGCGCATGGCGATCCGGAAGCCGGACCCCAACTCGGTCGACTCACCGATCGTCCGGAGGCGCTCGTAGGCCTCCTCGGTGAGCGACCGGTCGGGCGGCACGAACAGGTAGGCGTATGCCCGCTGGCCGGCACGACCGACCCGGCCCCGCAGTTGGTGCATCTGACCGAGGCCCAGCAGGTCGGCCCGATCGACGACCAGCGTGTTGACGGTCGGCATGTCGATGCCGGACTCGATGATGGTCGTGCAGACCAGCACGTCGTGGTTGCCCTCCCAGAAGTCGAGTACCACCGATTCGAGGGACGCCTCGTCCATCTGGCCGTGGGCGACGACCACACGCGCCTCGGGCACGAGCTCGCGCAGGCCACCCGCAATCTGTTCGATGTCGGCGACCCGGTTGTGCACGAAGAACACCTGCCCCTCACGGAGCAGTTCCCGACGGATCGCCTCGACCACGGCCCGCTCGTCGTAGTCGCCGACGTAGGTCAGGATCGGCTGGCGGTCGGCTGGCGGGGTGTTGAGCAGGCTGAGGTCGCGGATGCCGGTGAGCGACATCTCGAGGGTGCGCGGGATCGGCGTGGCGGTGAGGGTCAGGACGTCGACGTCGGCACGCAGCTGCTTGATGGACTCCTTGTGCCGGACGCCGAAGCGCTGTTCCTCGTCGATGACCAGCAGTCCCAGGTCCTTGAACCGCAGGTCGCCGGAGAGCAGCCGATGGGTGCCGATCACGACATCGACGGACCCGTCGGCCAGACCCTCGACCACGACCTTCGCCTCGGCGTTCGACAGGAATCGGCTCAGCACCTCGGTCCGGATGGGATACGGGGCGAGGCGGTCGCGGAAGGTCTGCCCGTGCTGCTGGGCGAGCAGCGTCGTCGGCACGAGCACCGCCGCCTGGGACCC
>CAJXIS010000162.1 GCA_913054115.1 uncultured Acidimicrobiaceae bacterium
GGACTCGCTCACCGGCGACTGGTACGACTGCTCGGCCCACATGCTCTGGATCGGCGAGCGCACCCGGCAGGTCGATGGCGCCCATGTCGAGTTCCTGCGGGGCGTCCACAACCCGCTGGGCTGCAAGATCGGCCCGACGGCAACCCCCCAACAGCTCCTCGACCTCTGCGAGGCACTCAACCCCGACCGGGTGCCGGGTCGCCTCACGTTCATCACCCGCATGGGCGCCACGCAGGTCGTCGATGCCCTGCCGCCGCTGCTCGAGGCCGTCCGCGACGCCGGGCACCCGATCGTGTGGGTGTGCGACCCCATGCACGGCAACACGTTCACCGCCGACGACGGCCGCAAGACCCGCCACTTCGACGACGTGCTCGCCGAGGTCTCCGGCTTCTTCGCCGCCCACCACTTCGTGGGAACCAACCCCGGTGGCGTCCACCTCGAACTCACCGGCGACGACGTCACCGAGTGCCTGGGCGGAGGTGCCGAGTTGGTCACCGCCGATCTCGGGGAGCGCTACGAAACCATGTGCGACCCACGCCTCAACGGCACCCAGAGCATCGACCTGGCGTTTCGACTGGCCGAGTTCCTACGCAACGGGCACTCGTAGCCCGAGACCCGGCAGGCAGGCCCCGGCTCAGACCAACTTCTCGACGAACCTCTCGAGTTGGCGCAGGTTCCGCACCTCGAACACGCCGTCGCAGTGGATGCCGTACTCCCCCACGATCGAGTCTCCCGTGTCCCAGTAGGCCCTCGGTTCCGGGTTCAGCCAGTAGACCTTGCGGGCCTTGTGCTGGACCTCCTTGAGGATCCAGGACTGGGAGGCGTGGTAGTTGTTTCGTGCGTCGCCGAGCACCAGAACGGTCGTCTTGGGGCCGACGTCACGGTTGAAGCGCTCCCAGAACACCCCGAAGGCATGGCCGTAGTCGGAATGCCCGTCCACCCAGACCACGTCGGCCTCGGTGTTGACCCGGTGGACCGCCTCGCCGATGTCCTCGACCCCGTCGAAGAAGCGCGTGACCTCGTCGAGGCCGTCGATGAACACGAACGAACGAACCTTCGAGAACTGGTTGCTGATGGCATAGACGAGGTGAAGCGTGAACCGGGCGAACGCCGCCACCGAGCCGGAGATGTCGGCGACGACCATGATCTCGGGCTTCGACGGGCGCGGGTAGCGGAACTTGAGCTCGGCCGGGACACCCCCGTAGCTGAGCGAGTGGCGCATCGTGCTGCGAAAGTCGAGCGCCCCCTTGCGGCCGTGTCGGCGCTTGCGCGCGAGCCTGGCGGCCAACTTGCGGGTGAGCGGATAGATCGCCTTGCGGAGGTTGGCCAGCTCCTCACGTGAGGCATGCATGAAGTCGACGTCCTCGGGCAACGGCTTGCGGAGCGTCTTGGCCATGGCGTCGATGCCGCGGTCGGCGACCAGGCGGCGTCGGATCTCGGCCTCGATCTCGCGCTTGAGCTGCTCGATGCGGTCGGAGAACTCGTCGCGTTCGAGGCGTTCCTCGAGCGGTGTCAGGTCCTCGGGGGCCTCCTCGCGGGATGCCTCCATGAGCTGGTCGAGCAGGTCGTCGAGATCGAGGTTCCGGAGCGTGCGGTACAGGTAGTAGGTGCCGCCGACGGGTCGGCCGGGCTCCATCCCGGCGAAGCGCGTGACCGCCTGTCGGGCCAGGGCGGCGAGCATGGCGGCGTCGCCGTTCATGAGCGCCTTGAACAGCATCTCGGCCAACTGCTCGGGCGTGAGCGACTGCATGCCACCACCGCCACCCTGGGGCTGCTGGCCATCGCCGGCGCCGATCTCGCCGTCCTCGCCGGACAAGGCATCGTCGCCCTCGCGGATCACCTCGTACTCGGGGCCACGCAACGAGAAATAGACCTCGAAGACGACCTCGAACGCCTTCCAGTGGGCGTGGTTCTTGACCAGCGTCGCCCCGAGGGCGTACTTGAAGGCCTCCCGGTCCTCGATCGGGATGTGGGTGACCGCCTCCATGGCGTCGAGGTTCTCGGTCAGGCTGACCGGCAGGCCGGCACGGCGGAGTTCGATGATGAAGTCGCTCAACAGGTCGAGGAGCGGGTGCTCGCCACCGAAGGTGGACGGTTCGGCGATGCTCATGGTGCGGCTCCGACGTCGAGCCCGGTGCTCAGACCCCGTCAGGGGTCAGCTCGTCCGGATTGTCGGCGAACTCCTTGACCACCTTTTCGATGTCGGTGCGGTACTTGAGCAGAACGCTGGCAGTCTCGGTGGCCGTCTGGGCGTCGACCTTGTCGATGCCGAGCAGGACGAGGGTGCGGGCCCAGTCGATGGTCTCGGAGACCGACGGGTGCTTCTTGAGGTCGAGTTGGCGGATCGACCGGACGATGCGGGCAACCTGATCGGCCAGGTTCTCGTTGATACCCTCGACCTTCGACTCGACGATCTGACGTTCGCGTTCGAGGTCCGGGTAGTCGATGTAGAGGTAGAGGCAACGACGCTTGAGTGCCTCGGAAAGCTCGCGGGTGGCGTTGGAGGTCAGGAACACCATCGGAATCTGGGTGGCGACGACCGTGCCCAGCTCGGGGATCGACACCTGGTACTCGGAAAGGATCTCGAGCAGCAACGCTTCGGTCTCGACCTCGAGCCGATCGACCTCGTCGACCAGGAGCACGACGGGGTCCTCGGCCCGGATGGCCTCGAGCAGGGGGCGGGTGAGGAGGAACTCCTCGGAGAACAGGTCGTCCTCGATCTCGGACCAGTTGCTGTCGCCCTCGGTCTGGATGCGCAGCAACTGCTTCTTGTAGTTCCACTCGTAGAGGGCCTTGGACTCGTCGAGGCCCTCGTAGCACTGGAGGCGGATCAGGCGGGCGCCGGTGATGGTGGCGACGCACTTGGCCAACTCGGTCTTGCCGGTGCCGGCCGGACCCTCGACGATGACCGGCTTGCCGAGGCGGTCGGCCAGGTAGACGATGCCGGCGATTCCCTCATCGGCCAGGTACTTGGCGTCGGCCAACTTGGTGCGGACGGACGCGACATCTTCGAAACGGTGGGACATGCCGCCGATCGTACCGACCGGTAACCGGCGGGCCGCAGTCGGGAAGCGGCGTTCTGGGTGGCTCGGGCGCCCGGCTCGGACCGCTCAGGCCCGGATCTGGCCGTCGCCGCGGACCACGTACTTCTCGGTGGTCAACTGGATGAGACCCATGGGTCCGCGGGCGTGGAGCTTCTGGGTGCTGATGCCGATCTCGGCCCCGAACCCGAACTCCTCGCCATCGACGAAGCGGGTCGAGGCGTTGACGAGGACCGCCGCCGCATCGACCTCGTCGCAGAAGCGCTCGGCGGCCGCATCGTCGCCGGTGACGATCGCCTCGGAGTGGCCGCTGCCGGTCTGGTTGATGTGCTCGATGGCCTCGTCGAGGTTCGTGACGACCCGCACCGAGATCTTGAGGTCGAGGAACTCGGTGGCGAAGTCGTCGTCCTCGGCCGGGCCGATCGACGGGGAGATGAGGCGGGAACGGCCGTCACCCACGAACTCGACGCCGTCGAGGGCGACCAGCGCCATCGGCAGAAACTCGTCGGCAACGTCGGCGTGGACCACGAGGCTCTCGGCGGCGTTGCACACCGACGGCCGATGCGTCTTGGCGTTGTGCAAGATCGACACCGCCATCTCGAGGGCGGCGGCGGCATCGACGTAGACGTGGCAGTTGCCGTCACCATCGATCACGTAGGGCACGGTGGCATTTTCGAGAATCGAGCGGATCAGCGAGGGCCCGCCCCGGGGGATCAGGCAATCGATGCTGTCGCGCAGCCGCATGAACTCGACGGCGGCCTCCCGGCTGACGTCCTCGACAAGGACCAGGGCGTCGGCGGGAAGGCCGTTCGCCTCCACCGCGGACCGGATCGAGGCGGCGATGGCACGGTTCGACTCGAGGGCGGCCGAGGAGCCCCGCAGGAACGCCACGTTGCCCGACTTGAGGCACAGGCCGAAGGCGTCGCTGGTGACGTTGGGGCGCATCTCGTAGATGATCGCCACGACGCCGAGGGGCACCCGGACCTTGGAGATGCGCAGGCCGTTGGGGCGGTCCCATGCATCGGTGACCTCCCCCACCGGGTCCGGCAGGTCGGCCACCTGGCGCAGCCCGGTGGCCATGCCCTCGAGGCGGGACCCGTCGAGGCGCAGGCGGTCGAGCAGGTTGGCCGAGATGCCATCGATCTCGCCACGCACCAGGTCGCGCTCGTTGCCCTCGATGATCTTCCCGGCGTCGACCAGCAGGCGGTCGGCTGCGGCACGCAGGACGACATTTTTCTGTTCGGTCGTCGCCCGGGCAAGCGCCGGAGCGGCGGCCTTGGCGCGGCGACCCAGGTCGGCGATGGTCGAGGTGGTGACGCTCACGGGAAAGCAGGTTACCGGCAGGGCCGGGCCCGGGTCCCCTGCGACCCTCCCGCGATCGCGCCGACAACTAGGGTCGCCGGGATGAACGACGCTCCTGTGCCGGACGGCGACGGCCCTGCACCGGGTGTCCGGTCGGTGGCCTCGGGCATCCTCTGGTCGCGCCTCGCCGGACTGCTGCGGGAGTCGCTGCTGCGGTCCGTGCTGGCGCTGGGACCGGCGGCCGACGCCTTTGCCGCCGCACTTCGAATCCCCAACATCCTCCAGAACCTGCTGGGCGAGGGCTCGCTGTCGGCTTCGTTCATCCCCGTCTACTCCCGGCTTCTGAGCGAAGGTCGGGACGAAGAAGCAGGGAAGGTCGCAGGCGCAGTTGCAGGGCTCATGGCGGTGCTGTCCGGCGGGCTGGCGCTGTTCGGGATCATCTTCGCCAGGCCGCTCACCTCGCTGCTGGCCCCCGGCTTCGACGGCGCCCGCCACGAGCTGACCGTCGACCTGATCCGGGTCACGACGGCGGGCGTCGGCTTCCTCGTGCTGTCGGCCTGGTGCCTCGGGGTGCTCAACAGCCACCGGCGGTTCTTCCTGCCGTACGTGGCGCCGGTGCTCTGGAACGCCGCCCAGATCGTGGTCCTGGCGGCGGCCCTGGTCGGCGACTGGGATCCGGCTGGTGCTGCCAAGGCGCTGGCCCTGGGGCTGGTCGTCGGCGGCTTCCTGCAGTTCGCCGTGCAGGCCGTGGCGGTGCGGCGCATGCTTCCCGACCTGCGGCCCAGCCTCGACCACTCGGATCCGGGTGTCGTCGAGGTCCGACGCCGCTTCGTGCCGGCGGTGCTGGGACGGGGCGTCGTGCAGATCTCCGGTTACGTCGACCTGGTGCTGGCGTCGCTGCTGGCCACCGGAGCCGTCGCCGCCCTGTTGTCGGCCCAGGCGCTCTACCTGCTTCCGTTGAGCCTGTTCGCCATGAGCGTGGCGGCCGCCGAGCTGCCGGAGATGTCGCGGGCGGTCGACCCCTCGGTGCTGGCGGCACGGACCATGGGGGCCCTGCGTCGAACAGCCTTCTTCACGCTGTTCAGCGGCGTGGCCTACGTGGCGGTCGGCGAGCTGGTCGTCGAGGCGCTGTTCGGCTGGGGGGCGTTCGACGCCGACGACGCCCGGGTGGTGTGGCTGGTGCTGGCCGCCTACTCGCTCGGGCTGCCGGCCACCTCGGTCTCCCGGGTGCTCCAGGGCGCCTGCCACTCGGTCGGCGACACCGCCGGTCCCGCACGCATCGCCGGGATCCGTGTCGCCGTCGCCGCCGTG
>CAJXIS010000163.1 GCA_913054115.1 uncultured Acidimicrobiaceae bacterium
TACAGCTGGTGGCCCTGCAGTCCGACGCCGTGGAGGGGGACTCCCCGATCGACGGGGGCGGTGATGATGCGGGTGAACTCGCGGTGTTTGTCGGGCACGACGTCGACATGCGTCTCGTTGATCCACAATTCGACGGAGGGGTCGATTTCGTGGGCGATGCCCAGCACCTCGGCGAGGTAGTCGGGGCCCAGGTTCGCTGCCCACACCTGATCGGCCATGCGGCCCTCCAACCAGTGGAGGGGCTCGTTGACGAGGTCGTAGCGGGTGACCCTGCCCCGCCAGTGTTCGAAGACGGCCTCGATGTGCGAGCGGAGGTGTCGGCGCAACATGGTGGGGTCGGTGCACGTCGTGATGTAGTCCGGCGTGCCCCAGTGGGGCCACACCACCGTGTGTGCCCGGACCTCCATGTCGTGGCAGCCGGCGAAGTCGATCAGGGCGTCGGCGGCCTCCCACTCCCAGCGGTCGGGCTCCGGGTGCAGCGACGACCACTTCATGGCCCGTTCGGCCGTCACCGAGTTGAACTCCGAGCCCAGAAGCTCGCGGTAGCGCCGATCATCGGACGCGAGGGTCACGTCGGACACGGCGGCACCGATGCGCACCCCGGCGGTCTCGGCCAGCTCTCGAAGGGTCATCGGCGGGTCTCCCGGAACGCTGCGTTGAACATCTTCCGGAGTGTCCGTCGCCATTCCTCGGTATCGGGCACCTGCCGTGCGTGCGCCTCCTGGACCCCGACTCCGGCCGACAGGGCGCTGATCACGAACGCCACGGTCTCGGCGTTCTCGATGTCCTGGAGCGTGGAGAGGATCCACGCCTCGCGCAGTGCGTTGACCTCTTCAGTGCCGGCGGCGACATCGGGGTCGTGCCGGGCGGCTGCCGCTGCGTCGATCTGGAGCAGCCGCAGCTCGCGGCTGCCGGGGTCGATGAAGAGGTCGAAGGCAGCACCGGGATCGGTCGCATTGGCCTCCAGGTCGAACTGGGCGTCGCGCTCGTCCAACTGGATGCGGATCACCTCGACCAACAGCTGCCCCTTGGAGCGGAAGTGGCCGTAGATGGCGCCCTTGGTGAGCCCGGCCTCCCCGGCGATGTCGCGGAGGGAGACGGCGTCGTAGCCCCTCTCGATGAACAGACGGGCGGACAGCTCCAGCAGGCGCTTCCTGGTGGCTGCAGCCTTCGGGGTCACCGGTGCGGCAGGGAGGACGGAGGTCATGTCGTCGTTCCGGCGTCGGATCGTCGGATGGCCCGGTCGTCGGTTCCGAGGTAGCTGTCGATGACCAGCGGGTCGTTCCGTACGGACTGCGGTTCACCCTCGGCGATGACCGCTCCGGCCTCCAGGCAGTAGATCCGGTCGCTGATCTCCATGACCAGGGGCATGTCGTGCTCGATGATCAGCACCGATGCGTCGAGTTCGCGGCGGATGCCGTGGAGGAGCGGAACCAGGGCTTCTGCCTCGCGCTGGGCCACCCCCGCAGTCGGCTCGTCGAGGCACAACAACCGGGCTCCTGTGGCGGCGAGGCAGCTGAGCTCGACGATGCGACGGGTGCCGGTCGACAGCTCGGCGACGAAGGCGTTGGCGTAGTCGCCGAGGCCGAGGAAGTCGATGAGGTCGTCCGCCGACCCGCTCCTGCGACGCTCGCGGGCACGGCCGCGCGGCAGTGGCAGTGCTGCGGAGAGGAACCGTGTGCGGTCGCGGGATTCGAGCGCGACCTGGATGGTCTCCTTCACGGTCAGGTCGGGGAACAGCGTTGCCGTCTGGAACGTGCGGCCGAGCCCCAGCCCCGGGCGCCGATGTGGAGGGAGGTCTGTTACGTCGGTTCCGTAGAGCTCGACCCTGCCGGCGGCCGGCACCATCCCGCTGACGGCGTTCATGAACGTGGTCTTGCCAGCGCCGTTGGTGCCGATGAGGCCGACGATCTCACCATGGCGGATGGTCAGGCTCACGTCGTCCACCGCCACCCGCTTGCCGAACCGCACGGTGATGGCTTGGGTCCGCAGGGCCAGGCCCGATGGCGGAGGCGGCAATCGGGGCCGGACCGGCATGTGGGCCGGGGCTCGTTCCGGCTCCGGAAGCCGGGCGGCGTACCACCGCAGGAAGCCGTCACGGGCGAGGAACCAGAACTGCACGAACCCGCCTGGTGCGTACATCAGCAGCAGGAGGATGCCGAGGCTGCTGGTGAGCAGGGGGACGATGTTCGACTCGGGCCAGAAGGCCGGGAGGCCCACCACCCACAGTGACCCCAGGATCGGACCGGCAACCGATCCGACGCCGCCGATGACGGCCACGGCGAGGATCCTGATCGACGTCTCGACGGCGAAGAACGAGAACAGGATGGTCGAGTAGAGGCCGCCGAGGAGCGCACCGGCGAAGCCGGCGACGGTGCCGCTGAGGGCGAAAGCGGTCAGCTTGGCACCCGTCGGCCACACCGTGGCTGCGGCGGCAGCATCCTGGTTCTCCCTGGCGGCGATGATCCTGCGGCCGATGCCGCTCGAGCGGAGCCGGGCCACGAACACGATGCCGACCACGAGTCCGAGGAGGGACAGGTAGTAATAGGTGCGCTGCGGGGTCAGGTCGAATGGACCGATCGAGGCGCGCTCCAGCAGGGCGGACGTGGTGCTGTGGCCGCTCAGGAAGTCGCGTCGGAAGAAGAACTTCTCGGCGCCCACTGCGAAGGCGAGGGTGGTCACCGCCAGCAACAGGCCGCGCACCCGCAGGGCCCCGATGCCGATGACGACGGCGACGGCGGTGGTGACGGCGGTGGCGCAGACGACCGCCAGGACGAAGTGCATGCGGGGAACGGGGAGGGTCCAGTCGATGCCTGCTGCGCCGAGCCCGAGGTCGTTGCCGTTCACCAGGGCAGCGGTGACGAATGCGCCGAGGCCGGCGAAGGCCCCCTGCCCCAACGAGATCTGACCGCTCCACCCCACGAGCACCACCAGGGACAGGGCAGCGAGCGCCAGCAGCAGGATCTCGCTGAACCGGAACGTCCGACTCGCCCTGGTGACGAACAGCGGCACCGCCGCTGCCGCCATCACCGCGATGCCGCCCAGGATCCTGGTGTGGTGGCGTACCCACCAGACCTGCTGCACCGCAGCGGGGATCGGACGCACCCGTGGAGCGAAGCTGAACGACTCGCGGCCGTCGCCGGAGTCCTTCCTCGTTGTCAGGAACACCGCCACGATCGCAACGCAGAACAGCAGCGCCTCGAAGCGGCCGAGGTCGAGCGGGTAGTTGAGCCGGGTGAGGGCCTCGACGACACCCAGCACGACACCGGCCAGGACGGCGCGTGGGAAGGAGACGAACGACGCACATGCTGCGACCACGAGCACACGCACCATCACGGCGGGCCCGGGGCTGGCAGTCAGGAAGGCTCGGCTGTCGCCGGCCTCCTGGAGCACCGTGACCATGCCGGCGAAGGCGCCGGTGAGCGCCCAGACGACCGTCGACACCGTGCCCGGGTTGATGCCGGCCAGCCGAGCCCGATCCGGATCGGCGGCAGCGGCACGGATGGCACGCCCCCACGCCGAGTAGCGCATCCAGAGGGCCAGCGCCACCACGGCAACCGCCGATGCGAGGAACATCACCATCTCGCCGCCGGCGATGCGGATGCCGAACCACTCGAACCCTCCCTCCCATGGGGTGGGGAAGTCGTTCCGGTTCTCTTCGATCGATGGATCCGGCAGGGCGATCATCAGGGCCGCTGCCAACTGGGCCAGCCCGATCGTCGCCACCAGCAGGATCACCCGGGGAGCGGTGAAGAGCCGGCGGACCACGGTGAGCTCGGCGATGCCCAGGAATACGGCACCCGCTGCGACGGCCACCGCGAACCCGATCCAGTAGGGGACGTGGTAGCGGATGACCAGCTGTGCCATGACTTGGGCGGCCAGCACGCCGGTCGCCCCCACGGCGAAGTTGATGACCCGGCTGGAGCGGTAGATGAGGATCACGCTGAGTGCCAGCAGCGCATAGCCGAGTCCCTGGACCGTGCCGATGAACAGGAACTGGCGTCCGAGTTGGAGGCTGAGGATCACCGGCCGCCGCTCTTGCCATGGCCGTCATTGTCGCGATCGTCACGATCGTCGCGATCGTCGCTTCCCAGGAAGACGGCGCGGGCGATGTCGCCCCGCGCGGCCAGCTCCCGTGTGGGGCCGTCGAAGCGGACCCGGCCCTTCTCGATGAACACCGCCCGGTCGGCGATCGCCATGGCCACGTTCAGCGACTGCTCGACGATGATCATCGTCTGGCCCCGGTCCTTGAGCTGCTCGATGATCTCGAGCAGTTCGCCCACCACGGTGGGGGCGAGGCCGAGCGACAGCTCGTCGATGAGCAGGATGTCGGGCTCGTGGATGAGCACCATCGCCAGTGCCAGCATCTGTTGCTGGCCGCCAGAGAGATCGCCGGCGGGTTCGTCCAGTCGGTCGGCCAACATTGGGAACGTCTCGAGCACCCCGGCGATCCGGGCATCCAGGAGATCGGTGTCCCTGCGCATCGTCCAGCCGGCCGCACGGAGGTTGTCGCCGATGGACAGGGGCTCGAAGACGGCCCTGCCGCCGGGGAGCTGCTGGATGCCCAGCGACACCCGGGTCTGGGGTGAGGTGAGGGTGATGTCGTGGCCGCCGGCCCTGACCACTCCCCGGGACGGAACGGACAGGCCGCTGATCACGCGCAGGATGGTCGACTTGCCGGCGCCGTTGGTTCCGAGCAATGCCAGCGTCTCGCCCCGTTCGACCTCGAACTCGACGCCGAAGAGGACCTGCACGGGTCCGTACGAGAAGTCGATGTCACGCAGTGAGATGGCGGGAAGGTCGTCGGGGTGCGCAGTCCGCCGTTCGAGATCGGCCTTGTCCTTCTCGATCTCGTCGACCACCAGCGACAGGTCGTGCCGGATGAAGCGGGCGCCCCAGATCAGCAGGACGCCGCCGAGCAGCTTGAACGGGATGGTCACGACCAGGATCGCGGTCCGCTCGGATGTCGCGTCGGACAGCAGCCCGGCGGCGATCGGCCCGAGTACGCCGCCGCCGAGGAAGATCACCACCATCGAGAGCGCCAGGGCCTGGGCGCGGAGCCGATAGGGGACGACACCGGCCAGGAGCGGCGAGACCATGCCGAAGACCACGACGGACAACACGGACGGGACGATCCCCACAACGGCGAACAACACGGGGTGCGGCATGAAGAACTGGACCGGAATGGCGAGTGCCATGGGAAAGAACAGGGCGCCGATCCAGGCCAGGGCCTTGGCCGGACTGTCCTGGTACAACTTGTCGTAGCGTCCGGCCGCCCACGGGGCCGCCCCGAGCGCCAGGACGCCCGGCACGAATCCGATCATGGCCCGCTGGAAGGGGGTCAGCCCCCAGCGGTCCTCGAGGTACAGGTTGACGAGGAAGCCCTGGCCGATCAACGAGAACACGATGACGCTGAAGGCGATCCAGGTGATCTTGAGCGTCCGGATCGCCATCAGCCGCTGCCAGACGGCGCCGAGCGACACCGTGGGTCGATCCGGGTCCTCGGCCATCACCTGGCCGATCACCGACTGCTGCTCGAACTGGCCCCTCGGTGGATCGGGGACCATCAGCGCCCAGAGGCCGAAGATCGGAAGAGCACACGTCTGAACTCCAGTCACCAGATCATCTCGT
>CAJXIS010000164.1 GCA_913054115.1 uncultured Acidimicrobiaceae bacterium
AGCAGTCGTCTACGGGCTCGTGCTCCACCTCGGTGGTCGCCGCATCAGCATCGCCACCCTGCGGCTGGTGGCACCGGCGGCGATCGTGCTCGCCTGTGAGATCGGCATCTTCTTCACGGCCCTGCGCACCACCACGGTCGCCAACGCCACGATCATCGGCGCCCTCCAACCGATCGTGCTGCTGGCCGTCGCCTCCCGTCGTTACCGCGAGTCGGTCACCGCCTGGCTGGTCGGCGCCACCCTGGTGGCCGTCGCCGGCATCGCCCTCGTGGTGCAGGGCTCGTCGTCGCAGTCGGGGTGGAGCCTGCGCGGCGACCTCCTGGCGCTCGTCTCCGTGTTCTTCTTCTCGGCCTACTTCGTGTTCGTCAAGGACATCCGCCACAAGATCGACACCTTCACGCTCCAGACGACGTCGATGACCATCGGAGCGGTCGTCCTGTTCCCGATGGCCGCCATCCATGCCGGCACCCTCGCCGTGCCGTTTCCCTCGTGGGGCCAGTGGGGCTGGCTCCTCGCCCTGTTGGCGATTCCCGGGACCGGCCACTTCCTCATGAACTGGGCGCACCTGCACGTGTCGCTGAGCCTGACCGGCCTGCTGACCCTGGGCATCCCGGTGATCTCGGGAATCGGCGCCTGGCTTGCCCTCGATGAGCGGGTCACTCCGATCCAGGTAGTCGGCATGGTCGTGGTGCTCGCGGTCCTGGTGACCGTGATCGTGCGTGACACCCGACTCGCCCGGACATGACCGGAGGCCTTCGGGGGTCTACGGTCGCGGTGGAACATCCCGATCTCGAAACGGAGGCACACACCATGAGCGTCGATGGAACCTGGAACGTCACGATGCAGACCCCGATGGGCGCCCAGGCGGGCACCCTCACCTTCCACACCGACGGTGGCACCCTCACCGGCGAGATGGGCGGCGCCCAGGGCGATCTCGCCCTCGAGGACGGGACCTGCGACGGCAACGAACTGTCGTGGACCGTCAACATGACCTCACCCATGCCCATCAAGGTGGAGGCCACCGCCACTGTCGATGGCGACTCGATCTCCGGCGAGGCCAAGTTGGGCGCCTTCGGCACCGCCACCTTCGAGGGCACCAGGGCCTGATGGACACCACCACCACCGACTGGTTTCCCGGTCGTCGGGTCACGGCAGTCAAGGGCGTCGCGGTGGGTTCGACGGTCCGCGCCAAGAACATCGGCAAGGACATCGGTGCCAGCCTCAAGTCGTTGGTCGGCGGCGAGCTCAAGAGCTATTCCGACATGCTCGTCGAGGCGCGGGCCGAGGCGCTCTCCCGCATGGAGGCGCACGCCGTCGAACTCGGCGCCGACTCCGTGGTCAACCTCCGGTTCATGACGTCGGCGGTCGCCGCCGGCGCCTCCGAGATTCTGGCCTACGCAACCGCAGTAACCACCGAACCAGCCTGAGCATCGGCTCATGAGCGCAGGCGTGGGTTCGTGGGCGACGATCTTCAAGACCCGCCAGTCGGACGACACCGAGGGCTACGAGGACATGGCCGTCCGGATGGCCGCTCTCGTCGATGGCTACGACGGCTTCCTGGGCATGGACTCGGCCCGGGGAGACGATGGCGTGGGGATCACGGACTGCTACTGGGAGTCGCTCGAGGCCATCGAGGCCTGGGGGCGTGACGCACAAGCACCGCGAAGCGCAGAAGATCGGCCTCGAACGCTGGTACGACCACATCACCATGCGGATCGCCAAGGTCGAGCAGTTCAGCGAGTGGGACCGTCCCGACGCCGGGAGCGACCCGGTCAGCAGGTGACGAGGAACCGTGCCGCGACACCGGCGTGGTCGGCGGCCCACCAGAGGTCCTCGACCGGCTCGGCGAGCGGCCCGTCGGCCCAGTGCCGGGCGTCGTCCACGGCCACGTTGCAGCCGGAGCCGGGCCGGAACAGGACGAAGTCGATGCGTTCGTCCATCGTCTGGTCGGGGTCGTCGAGGCC
This sequence comes from uncultured Acidimicrobiaceae bacterium, assembly GCA_913054115.1. GTDB lineage: Bacteria > Actinomycetota > Acidimicrobiia > Acidimicrobiales > MedAcidi-G1 > S20-B6. The sequence goes on from CAJXIS010000164.1 coordinate 1,965, forward strand.
GTCGAGGGGCGCCGGGCCGTCGACGCAGCAGGTGCAGCCGATGCCGGTCACGGGATCGCACTCCGGCAGGCCGGCCGCCAGATAGGCATCGGCGAAGCCGGCGTCGGTGAGGGTGGTGATCCTCGTCCCGTCGATCGGGGCGTTGAGGTCCCCGACCACGAGCTGCAGGACGGCGTCGTCGGCGAGGGGTTCGAGTATCGCCAATGTCTGGCGGGGGTGGCAGTCGCCGAAGTCGTCGCCATCGGCGCAGGTGGTGGTACATCCGAACGTGCCGGGCTCGCACTCGAGGTTGAAGCTGCTGCTGGCGTAGTGGCTGGCGAACACGTCGACCGGTCCGAGGTCGGTCGCCAGCCGGGCCCGGTGCGCCGACCAGATCGGGGTGCCGGCCAACTCGACATAGGCGTCGTCGAGCACCGGGAGCGTGGTGAGGATCATCTCCTGGTCGGGGAGGTCGCGGTCGTCGACCAGCAGTTCGTAGTGGCCGCCGCAGAGGTCGTCGAGCATCGCCGGCACCAGTTCCTGCTGGCGGGGGCTGACTTCCTGGAACGCCACGATGTCGGGGCAGCCGAGGTCGTCCTCGAGCATTCCCCAGAGCAGGGCCATGCGGGTCGGGGCACGGCACTGGTCCGTCCCGGCGGCGCAGTCGCTGGCCACCTCGAGGCCGTGCAGCAGGTTGATCGTCGCCACATCGAGGGCGACGGAGGGTGCCTCGGTGGTGGTGGGTGCGGCCGTCGTGGTCGTGGGTGCGGCAGTCGTGGTCGTGGGTGCGGCAGTCGTGGTCGTCGTGGTGGTGGGTGGGAGCGAAGTGGGTGCGACCGACGACCCGCCCGAGCAGGCGCTCGCCACAAGCGCGACCAGGATCAGCACCGACCACCGCATGTCGCGAGGGTAGTGCCGGTTCCCCGACGGGAGAACCCCGCAGCGCCATCCCTGTGCGGCACCGGTTATGCACCGGTCCTGTAGTCGTGTGCCCGGTAGCATCGGCGCAGCGGCCGACCCCCGGGCGCGTCCCTTCGAACCCTGTTTCCCCCGACCTCCCCCGGTGCCCCATGGACGTGCGCGACAACCTGATCGAGGCCGTGCGGGTCGCCCTTGTCGGCCTCGGTGTCGAACCTCCAGGCGCCCTGCAACTCGAGCGGCCGGCCAACCCCGACCACGGCGACTGGTCGACCAATGCCGCCATGGCGTCGGCCAAGGCCGCCGGGCGCAACCCCCGCCAGCTCGGAACCGAACTCGCCGCAGCGCTCGAAGCCGACCCGCCGGCGCACGTCGTCGGCGTCGAGGTGGCCGGCCCGGGATTCGTCAACTTCCGACTGGCCGACACCTGGCTCCACGACGTCCTGCGTGATGTGGTGGCCGGCGGCGAGGACAGGTTCGCCCGCCACGACGCCGGAGCGGGGGAGCGGGTCATCGTCGAGTTCGTGAGCGCCAACCCGACCGGCCCCCTGCACGCCGGCCACGGCCGGGGCGCCTGCTTCGGCGATTCGGTGGCCCGGCTCTACGAGCGCGTCGGGCATCCCGTGCAGCGCGAGTTCTACATCAACGACCGCGGCACCCAGATGCGGCTCTATGCCGACTCGCTCGCCGCCCGTGCCACCGGCGACGAGGTCCCCGAGGGCGGCTACAGGGGCCAGTACATCGTGGACTGGGCAGCCGAGATGCCGGCCGACGCCGATCCGCTCGAGTGGGGCTACGCCCGGGCGCTGGCCGACCAGCGTGCGGTCCTCGAGTCGCTCCACATCCACTTCGACACCTGGTTCAGCGAGCGGTCGCTGATCGGGTCGGGCGCCGTCGAAGCCACCCTCGCCGACCTGCGCGCCGCCGGCGCCGCCTACGACGAGGACGGGGCGGTCTGGCTGCGCAGCAGCGACCACGGCGACGACAAGGACCGTGTGCTCGTCAAGTCCGACGGCGAGTTCACCTACCTGCTGCCGGACGTCGCCTACCACCGCGACAAGTTCACCAGGGCCGAGCGCCTCGTGAACATCCTGGGGGCCGACCACCACGGCTACGTGGCGCGTGTGCACGCCGCCATGCAGGCCCTCGGCCACGACCCCTCCGAACTCGAGGTCGCCATCACCCAGATGGTCAACCTCCAGCGGGACGGCCACGAGGTCAAGCTCTCGAAGCGCACCGGCGACATCGTGGAGCTGGCCGAGGTGGTGTCCGAGGTGGGCGCCGACGCCGCACGCTTCACCTACCTGCTGCAGTCGGTCGACTCGGCGCAGACCTTCGACCTCGACCTGGTCGCCAGCCAGGTCAACGAGAACCCCGTCTTCTACGTGCAGTACGCCAACGCACGCATCCACTCGATCGTCCGACGGGCGGCCGAGTCGGGTTTCGTGCGCCCCGACCTGGCCGACACGGACCTCTCGGTCCTCGGGCACCCCCGCGAGCTGCGGCTGCTGCGCGACCTCCACGAGTTGCCCGACACGGTGCTGCGGGCTGCCGGGGAACGGGCCCCCCACCAGATCACCACCTGGGTCAGGGACCTGGCGTCCGACTTCCACGGCTTCTACCACGACTGCCGCGTCATGGGCGACGACGTCGATGCCGACCACACCGCCGCCCGCCTCTGGCTGGTCGAGGCGGTCCGCGTCGGCATCGCCGTCGCCCTCGACCTGCTGGGCATCGACGCCCCGGAGGAGATGTGGCGCGGCGACGAGGGGGAAAGCTCCTGATGGCCGGACCGATCCCGCTCGAACTGTTGCCCGACACGACCGAGGTCGGTGCCGACGGGGGCGCCTCGATCGGCGGCTGCAACCTCGTCGACCTCGCCGACGGGTTCGGCACGCCGCTGTTCGTCTACGACGAGGCACACCTCCGTGCCCGCTGCCGTGAGGCCGTGGCGGCCTTCGGCGAGGGCGTCGCCTACGCCGGCAAGGCGTTCCTCTGCGGGGCCATGGCACGTCTCGTCATCGACGAGGGCATGCACCTCGACGTGGCCACCGGCGGCGAGCTGTACATGGCCCGCCATGCCGGCGTCCCGGGCGACCGCATCGTCCTGCACGGCAACAACAAGAGCGAGCGCGAGCTCGAGATGGCGATCGAGGAGGGTGTCGGCCGCATAGTCGTCGACTCGTTCGACGAACTCGACCGGCTCGACGCGCTGCATGCCGCCACCGGCGCCGTCCCGAGCGTGCTGCTCCGGGTCACGCCCGGCATCGAGGCGCATACCCACGAATACGTCGCCACCGGGCAGGACGACTCCAAGTTCGGCTTCACCGTCTCGACCGGCCTGGCGGCCGCAGCCGTCGAGCGTGCGCTCACCTCGGCGTCGGTCGACCTGGTCGGCATCCACGCCCACATCGGCAGCCAGGTCTTCGAGGTCGGCTCGTTCGGCCGTGCCGTCGAGGTCGTGGTCGGGTTCGCCGGCCCCTACGACCTGGCCGAGATCTCCGTCGGCGGCGGGCTCGGCGTCGCCTACGTCGAGGGCGAATCCGCTCCCACGATCACCCAGTGGGGCGAGGTCGTTCGCACGGCCTGCGAGGTCGCCGGGGTCACGGCACGGGTGTCGGCTGAGCCGGGCCGGGCGATCGCCGCCGCCGCTGCGGTCACCCTGTACCGGGTCGGCACGATCAAGGACCT
>CAJXIS010000165.1 GCA_913054115.1 uncultured Acidimicrobiaceae bacterium
GTCTCGAGCTGCCGGCAGTAGCTCTCGAGGTAGTAGAGGCCGCAGATCCGGTTGCCATTGCCCTCGGCGACCCGGACGGCGTTGGCGACGTGTGCGGCGATGTCGGAGCGGCAGCCGTGGCGCACGAGCGCACGGTGCGTTGTCGACTCGATGGCGTCGAGGGTTATCCGGGTCACGTCAGCGTCCTCGCCGGCCGTGTTCAGGACGGGGTCTCGAGGACGGCGTCGAGGATCGCCTCCGAGACGAGAAACCCGTCGGCTGCGTCGCTGACGCGCTGCCAGAGCGTGCGATCGACGACGAGCCCGCCGCGCAGTGCCGCCTGCATGCGGTCGTCGGATCGAGAGGTCGTGGCAGTCGCCGGCCCGCCGTCGGCCAGGTCGAGCCTTGCCACGAGGTCGGTGCCGGTGAGCCCACCGGTGGCAGGGGCGCACCGGACGCCGCGCCGTTCGAGATCCCGCAGCGAGCGGGCGATCACGGCCAGGGGCAGGGGAGGGTCGAAGTCGATGGTGGCGGCGCCGGCCGAGCGGGCGACGACCTCTGCGGCGGCCAGGCGCAACGACGAACGGGCGGCGTCGGCGAGGCGGCCGGAGCCTGCGTCGATCAGCCCGGCCCAGGCGGCGAGCCCGCCACCGTGGTGGACCTCGCAGAAGGCGATCTCGGCGGCGAGCCGGTCGGCGAGGTCGGCGTTGCAGCCGTGTCCGCGACTGGCGCGGTGGACCAGGTCGACGACCTCGCGGGGAGCGACGGTGACCGTCACCCGAAGACCTGGCCGAACAGGCGCAGCCAGTTGCCGCCGAGCACGGCGTCGCGCTCCTCGGGCAGGAAGCCCGCCTCGTCGAGGCCCTCGGCCAGCGAGGGGAAGTCTTCGGGGCCGCGGAACCAGTCCGGCCACGGTGGGAACGGGGGCACCTCGTCGGGGTTGGCGGGGCGGTCCCAGCGGCCGTTGCGCATCCAGCCGAGGGCGTCGGGCTGCCAGCCGACCACGGCGTCGGTGCCGATGGCCACGTGGTCGACCCCGATCCGCCCAGCGAGGTCGGCCAGCATCTGACAGTAGGCGGAGCGTGGTACGTCGGCCCCGCCCATGAACAACGGATAGAGCGTGCAGCCGATCACGCCGCCCCGGGCGGCCATGGCCTCGATCAGGTCGTCGGGCTTGTTGCGGGCCGACGGGCAGAACGAGGCGGGGTTGCCGTGCGTGACCGCGATCGGGTTTGCCGAGGCGTCGATGGCGTCGCGGCCGGTGACGTTGCCGACGTGCGAGATGTCGATCAGAACCCCGGCGTCGTCGAGGGCTGCGACCATCCGGTGGCCGACCCGGGTGAGGCCGCCGTCGTGGGGTTCCCAGCAGCTCGAGCCGAGGTGGTTGGCGATGTTGTAGGTGAGTTGGATCACCCGCACGCCGACGTCGGCGAAGATGCCGGCCATCTCCGGGTCGTCGCCGAGCATCGAGCTGTTCTGGAAGCCCAGCACGATGCCGAGCACGTCGTCGGCGACCGCCTGCTCCATCCCGGCCACGTCGGTGACGATCCGGACCACGTCGGAGTTCTGCCTGGCGAAGTGCCGCCAGGAGCCGATGCGGGTCATGGTGCCAGCCATGTCCTCCCAGACGCCACAGGTGGCGTGGACCACGTCGATGCCACCGGACCGCACCTGTTCGACGACGGACCGGCTCCAGTCGTTGATCTCGAGTCCGTCGATGATCATGGGGATCCCTCCGTGGGACGCGGTGGCCACACCCAGTCGTCGGTGGTGGCCGGGCCGAGGTCGTCGATGCGGGGCGCCCCCTGGAACAGGGTGACCCGCAGCCAGTCGGTGGACTTGGGCGAGTAGTTGTCCATGCCGTACATGGCCAACTGGAAGCGCTGGAGCTCGAGGGGGAGGTAGCCGGCGGCACAGGCGTTGTCGCGGGGCTCGCCATAGGGATGGTCGCCGCCGAGCAGCCGCTTCACGGCGTTGCCGTGTCCGGGGTGTTCGGCGAGCAGCGTCCCGACGGCGGTGTCGCCGGGAAGGCCTTCGAGGGTCCGGCACAGTGCGTGGAGGCGGCGGGCCATGTCGATGGCGACCTCGTGGTGGTCGACGTCGAGGGCGTCGCGCTCGACCCGCCTCGGCTCGTCGGCGTTGTCCGAGACGACCCAGCAGTAGTGGTTGCCAATGGGGGTGTCGAGGTCGTCGAGCCAGTCGTAGCGCTCGTCGAGCAGTTGGCGCAGCACGTCGACGGTGGTCAGCGGGTCGACCACGACCTCTTCGTCCACCCGGAGGAGCTGGTCGACCTCGTCGTCGTCCAGGCCCTCGTCGAGTTCGATGAGCAGCGAGACCACCAGCTCGCAGGTCTCGACGTCGTGGGTCTCGGCCCAACGGAACAGTGCGTCGAAAGGCGCCGGTTCGTCGGCGACCTCGTCGAGTCGTGCGCCGATCAGCCGTGCACGTTCGGTGATGGAGGCGGGTCCGAGCCACGGTGGGCGGTCGTCGGCACCGAGGGTCGAGAAGTGGGTGACCGCCCGGTCGATCCAGCGTCGGAGGAGGGCCAGGCGTTCCGGGGTGCCGGGCAGGGCCCGCACGTTGGCAAGCGCCAGCTCGCGTACGCCGGCCCAAGCGTTCAGCACGCGGGGATGCTTGAAGGCGTAGGAGACGAGGCCGAGGCCGGTGGCGTTGCCGAGCCCGAAGTAGCGGCCCCATGCGCCGTCGAAGCGGACCGCCGAGTCGCCGCCACGGGCCCTTGCGCAGTGCTCGACCTGGTCGTAGCCCAACTCGCGGAACATCCAGGCACACAGGAACTGCGCCCGGTAGGGGACCCGGAGGGGATGCCCCTCGGGATAGCCGAGGTACGAGCGCATGCCGAACTTGCCGTTCCCGTAGAAGGCGGTGCTGCGCAGGATGTAACCGGCATCGGCGACCTTGTCGGCCTCGGGTTGGCGGCCGTCGGCGAGTCGCTGGACGAGGTAGTCGTAGAACCGGACGCTGCGGTTGCCGCGGGTCAGCACCAGCACGCGTGGGTCGAGTCGTGCAGCCTCCTGAAGGGGCAGGGCCTCCCGGAGTTCGGCCAGGTGGGCGTCGTCGACCGCACCGTCGACGAGGGCACCGGTCACCTCCCAGGCCGGTGCGATGACGCGGTCGGTGTGGAGGGACTCGTCGAGCGTGGTCGTGAAGGCGACGAAGTCGAACCGGTGGTCATCGATGTCCGTGCGGTAGACGGCGTGCCCGCGCCCCTCGGCGTCCATGTCGAGCTCGACGAGTCGCGACCGCCAACCCTCGCGTGCGGCCCGTCGCAGCAGGGTGCGGCTGAAGCTGTAGCGGGTGAGTCGGGCGGCCCCGAGCTGTTGTGGTGCCATGACGACCCCGGGGGGCCGCAACTCGGAGCGTCGTTCCGCAAGCGCCTCCCCGAGGCTGCGGAGCCGGACCGCCGCCTCGCTCATCGCCGGGTGCCGGGCCGTATGTAGGCGGTGCGCGCGAACACGTCGTTCTCCATGTCGCCGTGTTCGGGGATCGGTGACCCGTTGCGGGTGGTGGCGGCCATCCGGCGAGTGTACGAGAGGGTCGAGACGGGGTCACCCAACGACGGGCGGCAACGGGTCCCCACGGCGGGCAGACGGCGACCCCGGCGGTATTCTGCGAGCCATGAGCGACTACCGGGCACCACTGGCCGACATCCGCCTCGTCCTGCGAGAGATCGCCGACGTGGAAGGAATCTGCGACCTGCCGGGTTTCGAACACGTGGATGCCGACACCATCGACGGCGTGCTCGACGAGTTCGGCCGCTTCGTCGAGGAGGTCATCGCACCGACCCACCGCATCGGCGATGCCGAGGGCTGTTCGGTCGTCGACGGCGTCGTCACGGTCCCGAAGGCCTTCCACGAGGCCTACGACCAGTACCTGGCCGCCGGCTGGGGATCGGTCTCGCACGACCCCGACTACGGCGGTGGCGGCTTCCCGGGGCTGTTCCAGACGGTGATGTCCGAGATGCTCGCCACGGCCGGTCGGGCATGGACCATGGCCCCGCTGTTGACCATCGGAGCCATCGAGGCCATGTATGCGTTCGGCGACGAACGGCTCAAGGAGACCTTCCTGGCCCGGATGGTCTCCGGTGAGTGGACCGGCACCATGAACCTCACCGAACCCCAGGCGGGTTCCGACGTGGGTGCGCTCACGACGAGGGCCGAACCCCAGGAAGACGGCACCCACCGGATCTTCGGCACCAAGATCTTCATCACGTTCGGTGAGCACGAGCTGACCGACAACATCATCCACATGGTGCTGGCCCGCACCCCCGGCAGCCCGCCGGGCACCAGGGGGATCTCGTGTTTCATCGTGCCCAAGTACCTCGTCAACGAGGACGGCAGCATCGGCGAGCGCAATGACCTCCTCTGCGTCTCCCTCGAGCACAAGCTCGGACTCCACGCCAGCCCGACCTGTGTGATGTCGTACGGCGATGCCGGTGACGGTGCCGTGGGGTACCTCATCGGCGAGGAGCACCAGGGCATGCGGATCATGTTCAGGATGATGAACAGCGCCCGCCTCGGCGTCGGCGTCGAGGGCCTCGCCGTCTCGGAACGGGCGTTGCAGTTGGCGGCGAACTTCGCCCAGGAGCGCCGGCAGGGTCGCGCCATCGGCGCGCCGAAGGGCGAGTCGTCGCCGATCGTCGAACACCCCGACGTCCGACGCATGCTGCTCACGATGCGGGCGTCGGTCGATGCCATGCGCTGCCTGCTCTACCTCAACGCCGCGATGCTCGACGTGGCTGCCCGCCACCCCGACCCCGACCTGCGCCAGGCGGCCGCCGACCGGGCCGAGCTCTACACCCCGATTTCCAAGGCATGGAGCACCGACCTCGGCGTCGAGATGGCGTCGATGGGCATCCAGGTGCACGGTGGCTACGGCTACATCGAGGAGACCGGGGCGGCCCAGATTCTGCGCGATTCCCGCATCTCGCCGATCTACGAGGGCACCAACGGCATCCAGGCCATGGACCTGGTCGGTCGGAAGCTGCCGATGAACGGGGGGGCGGTCGTGACCGGCCTGCTCGACGAGATCGGCGGCCTCGACGCCGCCCTGGAGGCTGCCGGCGACGACTTCGCCACGATGCGCAGCGGCCTGGCCGACGGCCTCGACGCCCTGCGCGAGGCCACCGGTTGGCTCATGGAGCACGGTCTCGCCGATCCCCGCGATGCGCTGGCCGGGGCGGCGCCCTACCTGCGCATGTTCGGAGACCTCCTGGGCGGCTGGCACCTCGCCCGCCTGGCCCTGGCGGCCAGGGCCAGGACCGATGCCGGCGACGACGATCCCGCACTGGCCGACAAGGTCGTGATCGCCCGCTTCTGGGCCGAGCAGCAGCTGCCGCTCGTCCGGGGCCGGATCGGGGCGGTGACCGCCGGCGCCGACGACCTCATGGCCCTAGGTGCTGACCGCTTCGCTGCTTCCCTGACGTGATCGCAGCGGTTCCGAGCCCCTCGGCGGGTTCCTTCAGCCTCGGGCCGCTCGAGATCCGCGGTTACGGGATCATGATCGCCCTCGGTGTGATCGTGGCCGTCGTCTGGGGCCAGCGCCGATGGGAGGCG
>CAJXIS010000166.1 GCA_913054115.1 uncultured Acidimicrobiaceae bacterium
CGACCCGACGCCCTCAACGCCTTCACCGCAACCATGCAGGAAGAGTGCCGGGCGGTCTGGCGGTCACTGCGCACCAACGACGACATCCGGGTCGTGGTGCTGACGGGCGCCGGCGACCGGGCCTTCTGCGTCGGCACCGACCGCAACGAGCCGTTCACGGCGCTCGACGGCGGGGCCATCTACGGCACCTCCAACAACTTCATGTACGACGATCCCGGCGATGCGCTCGGCCCGAAGGCCAACGACCTCTGGAAGCCGGTGATCGGCGCCGTCAACGGGATGGCCTGCGGCGGCGCCTTCTACCTCCTCGCCGAGTGCGACATCCTGATCGCCGCCGAGCACGCCACCTTCTTCGACCCACACGTCACCTACGGCATGGCAGCAGTCTACGAACCGATGAAGATGCTCACGAAGATGCCGTTCGGCGAGGTCATGCGCATGTCGCTCACGGGCAACGCCGAGCGCATCACGGCCGACACGGCGCTGCGGATGGGCCTCGTTTCGGAGGTCGTCCCCGGTAACGAACTCGAGGCCGCAGCGGCCAGGCTCGCCGACTCGATCGCCGCCAACCCGCCATGGGCGGTCCAGGGGACCCTCCGGGCGATCTGGGCGGCGCAGGACCTGGGTCGCCTCGCCGCCAGGGACGTGGCGGCCGCCATCTACGCAGCGGCCATGGACCCCGATGCGCTGGCCGAGGGCTCCGAGGCCTTCGACTCCGGCGCCCGCACCAAGCCCCGCCTGCGCTGACGCGAGGCCGGGCCTGGGACGCTCAGGCCACCTCGCCGACCACCGGGAGTTCCTCCGGCAGTTGGTCGATGACCTTGCGCATCCAGAGTTCGGCGAGAGTGCCGTCGCCGTAGCCCTCGCCGACGAAGATCGCCGCCGTCAAGATCATCCGGTGGATCTGGATACCGAGGCAGAGGTCGATGTCATTGAGGAACTGCTCGAGCGAATGACTCACGACGCCGGCGGCAACCAGGTTTGTGTGGTAGCTGGCGCACAGTCGCAGGAGCTCCGACCGGGCTGACGGCCCTGGTGGGAGCGTCGACGACAGCAGGTAGGCGACGTCCCAGGCCGGTCGCCCCGAACTGACCATGCCGAAGTCGATGAGGACAAGCCCCTCTCCCGTACCCGCTCCGGTGAACAGCATGTTGTCGCTGCGGGCGTCGCCGTGCAGGAACGCCAACTTCTCGTTGAGGTGGTCGACGATGGCGGTCAGGTTCGCATCGGCCCAGTCGGCGACTCGCATGACCGCTGGCGTGAGGAACTCCGGGTACCCGGCAACGACAGCGTCCCGATGTACCGCGTAGGTGCCGTTGAGGATGTGGGGAACCTGGGAACAGGTCCGCCAGCCGAAGGGCGCCTCCTCGTGCAGCACCGGGGACATCCACCATTGGGCGTGGAAGCGCGCCTGGGCTCCGAGGATCGCCTGGAGGTCCGCCTCCGGGGGGATCTGGTCCAGCGGGGTAACCCGCGCATCGTCCACGTACTCGAGAAGCATCGCGAACCGACGCTTCGTCGGACGGACCATCTTGTATGAGTACCTGCCGATGAGGCGGGCAACCCAGTTCGGCACCCGGTTGAGGATCCGGAACTGTCGCTCCATCGAGGACCAGGCACGGCCCGGGTCGCGGACGGTGTGGAGTAGTCGGGGGATCCGCGTGGGGAAGTCGTCGGAGAAGCGCTCGTAGAAGTCGAATTCCCGGTCGTAGCAACCCTCGCTCTCCACCAGGCCACGGTTGATGGGGATGTCCGTCGGGAACTTGGCGAGCACCGTTGCGGGCAGTGAAGGGTCGGCCGGCTCCCAGGTGAGGTCGACACGGGCCGTCAATCCCGAGAAGCCGACGCCTGCGCCCGGCTCGGCGGTTGTGAAGTCGACCACCCGTGCGTCGGACGAACCGCTCAGGGCGTCGGTGAGCCAGTCGGCTGTCAGTTCGTCGACGGTCTGGGGAATCTCGATCGGCAGTCGTTTCGGCATGGATTCCCACGTTAGGTGTTGCAGCCTGCGTGGGCGGGACCGGCCGTCAGACCAGGCGGAGGCGGCCGTCCCCTTCGACCACCCTGCCGATGACCGAGGCCACATGCCCCGATGCCTCCAGCCGGTCGAGCGCCTCGTGCGCCGCTGCCGGAGCGGCGCCGAACAGCAGCCCCCCCGACGTCTGTGCGTCGGCGAGGAGTAGCACGTCGAGTTCATCGTGGTCGCCACGGTCGAGTCGCTGGTCGACCCATGCCAGGTTGCGGCGACTGCCCCCCGGTATGGCGCCGGCCTCGGCGAGCGGCCGGGCACCGTCGAGCAGCGGCACGGCCCCGACGTCGATCTCGGCATCGACACCGGACTCCTGCACGGCACGGCCGAGGTGCCCCAGCAGCCCGAAGCCCGTGATGTCGGTGGCGCCGGTCGCCCCGGCGGCGAGCGCCACCCGTGCGGCCTCGGCGTTGAGCAGCGTCATCGAGGCCAGGGCCCGATCGACCACGTCGTCGGGTGCCGTGCCGGCCTTGATCGCCGTCGTGATGACCCCGATGCCGAGCGGCTTGGTGAGCACAAGGGCGTCACCGGCGCGGAACCCGGTGTTGACGAGAAGCCGATCGGGGGCGACCTCTCCCACCACGGCCAGACCGAACTTGGGCTCGGGGTCGTCGACGGTGTGGCCGCCGGCGATGACGAACCCGGCCTCGGACGCGATGTCCTGGGCGCCGAGGAGCACCTCGGCCAACAGGTCCAGCGACAGCTCCTCGCTGTTCCACCCCACGAGGTTGAGCGCCAGCAGTGGCCGGCCGCCCATGGCATACACGTCGGACACCGCGTTGGCGGCGGCGACGCGACCCCACATCCGGGCGTCGTCGACGATGGGCGTGATGAAGTCGGCGGTCACCACGAGCGCTCGGTCGTCGTCCAGTCGGTAGACGGCGGCGTCGTCGCCGGTGGCGGCCCCCACGAGGAGGGCGGGATCATCGACGGGTGCCAGGCGGCGCACGACGTGCGCCAGCTCACCGGGGGCGAGCTTGCAGCCTCAACCGGCGCCGTGGCTGAACTGGGTCAGTCGCCGCATGGCGCGCACCCCCTTCCTGGATTCATCGGGTCAGTGGACCCTCGAACCGTAGACGCCACGTCGGCGGCTCAAAGAGATGCAACCGCCTCGACGAGCCGGTCGACGTCCTCGTCCGTCGTGTAGACGGAGACCCCGGCCCGCACCGCCCCGGCCTCCGGATCGAGCCCGAGGGGGGCCATCGCCTCCACGGCGTAGTTGTGGCCGTCCCACACGGCCACCCGTGCGGCGGCGAGGTGGCCGGCCACCTCGTGCGGGGTGTGTCCCTCGACGACGAACTGAAGCGTGGGAGCCCGGTCGGCCACGTCATCCGGTCCGGTCGATGCAACGACCCGGACCCCGGCAAGGCCGTGGAGTCCGGTGAGGAGGCGTCGAAGCCGGTCCCGGCCGTGCACCTCGATGGCCGCCATGCCGGTGTCGAGCAGGAAGCGCGCGGCGACGTCGATCCCGGCGAGGGCCTCGTAGGAGGCGGTTCCGTACTGCCAACGGGCACCACCGGTCGTCGGTGCCGGCCGCACCTTGTAGGCGGGCAGGTCGTCGAGCAGGTCGTCGGCCATCCACAGCATGCCGGCATGGGGGCCGTACCACTTGTAGGACGACGTGGCGTAGACGTCGCATCCGAGGGCAGCGACATCGACGGCGGCATGGGGGGTCCGGTGGACGCCGTCGACCACGACCCGTGCGCCGAAGGCATGGGCCACCTCTGCGATGGCCGGCAGGTCGGGCATGGTGCCGATCACGTTCGACGCACCGGTCACCGCCACCCAGCGGGTCGCCGGCCCGATCAGGTCGGCGACCGCCCCGGTCGCCAGGCGGCCGGTGCCGCCGTCGAATTCCGCCATCCGCACCGTCGCCCCCGAGTCCTCGGCGGCCAGCACCCAGGGGAAGACGTTGGAGTCATGGTCGAGCGTCGTGCAGACCACCTCGTCGCCCGGACCCAGAGTCCGTCCCACCGCACGGGTCAGGGCCATCAGGTTGGCCGTGGTGCTGGGGCCGAAGACGATTCCGCCCGACTCGGCACCGAGGAGCTCGAGCATGGTCGCCGTCGTGCGCTCCTCGAGGGCGTCGCAGGCATGCGATGCGGGAAACGCACCGTGGGCGTTGGCGTTGTTGCCGCTGCGCTGCCAGTCGGCCATCGCGTCGATCGCCGTATCGAGCACCTGGGTGCCGGCGGGACCGTCGAAGCGTGCCCATCCGTCTCCGAGGCCCGGAAAGCGGTGCCGGATGTCGTCAAGTGGAGCCATGCTGGGGCACGCTAGTGGTGTGGTCAGCACGAATCGCCACCCCGGAGAGGACCGGATGGACGCATGGGAGGTCGAGGCACGGGTCGAGATCGCCGCGCTCGTGACCGCCTACAACGCCCTCGGCGACCGGGGCAGGTTCGACGAACTCCTCACCCTGTTCGCCGACGACGCCACCATGGACATCGGTGACGGATCCTCCTACGAGGGCCGGGACGGCATCGAGCGGATCTTCACCGGCACCAGGGACTCGGTGCGCGAAGGCTCCGGGCCCGCCTTCCTCCAGCACCACACGACCTCTGTCCATGTCACGTTCGAGGATCACGACACTGCGACGGGCGACGCCTACTTCACGGTGATGTCGGACCTCGGCATCGACCACTGGGGGCGCTATCGGGACGCGTATCGGCGCATCGACGGCGCCTGGCGCTTCGGGTCTCGACGTGTCCGGGTCGACGGCCGGACTCCGGGGGGCTGGGCAGACCGTCGGATGGGTCCCGACTCGTGAGCCTCGACGGCATCGACCGGCTCCTCGCCGAGGCCGACATCCGGCAGTTGGTGGCCCGCTACGCCGTCTGCCTCGACAAGCGCGACCTCGACGGCCTCGTCGACCTGTTCGTGCCCGATGTGCGGGTCGGCCGCGACACCTCCGGTCGTGGGGCGCTGCACGAGTCGTTCGCCACACAACTCGCCACGGTCGGCGTCACCATCCTCAACACGGGCACCCACCAGATCGACCTGGGCGACGGCGCCGGCGACAGCAACGACCAGGTGGCCACGGGGCACGTGTACTGCAAGGCCGAGATCCAGGACGGCGACCGTTGGATCCACCAGGCCATCCGCTACGACGACACCTACCGATGCGTCGAGGGCCGCTGGCTGTTCGCCCGGCGCATCCACCGCCTGTTCTACGGCGCCGAGGTCGGCGAGAACCCGCTCACCCTGGACCCGGCGAACTGGCCGGCCAACCACACCGGCCTGGGCACCCTCCCCTACGAGGACCCCACCTGGCAGGAGTTCACGACGTCGACCGACGACCCCGGACAGCCTTCGTGACCGCGACAGAACCCGAGCAGCCCGAGCGGCCCGAGCAACTCGAGCGGGAAGTCGCCACAGACCCGAAGCCTGAAGGCGAAGACGTCGCTGCGTGGATCGCCGACACGGTGTACGCCGGCTACGTCCAGTTCATCGCCCGATTCCAGAACCTGACC
>CAJXIS010000167.1 GCA_913054115.1 uncultured Acidimicrobiaceae bacterium
TCCGAGTTCAGCGACCAGACCGACCCCTTCGAGGCCGGCATCGGCTTCACCGTGCCGCTCAAGACCAAGGAGGACGACTTCATCGGTCGCGACGCACTGGTCGAGCGCAAGGAGAACCCGCAGCGCGCCCTCATCGGCCTGGAACTGGCCGGCGACGAGGTCGCTGGCAACGGCGACGGCGTCTACGTGGGCCGCAACCAGATCGGCGTGGTCACCAGCGGCACGCGGTCACCGATCCTGCGCAAGAACATCGCCCGGGCCCGCCTCGCCGTCGAATACACCGAACTCGGAACCAGCGTCGAGATCGGCAAGATGGACGGCCACCAGAAGCGCCTCCCGGCAACCGTTGTCGGCTTCCCGCACTACGACCCCGACAAAGAACGCGTGCGTTCCTAGTCGAAGCCGGCGAACACTCGAGAACCCGGGAACCCGGCCCCTCGGGGCCGGGTTCTTCGCGTGCGGGGCGTGGACAATCGCGCCCCGGCTCAGACCTCGATCAGGCCCAACTGCTTCTTACGCTTGTCGGACCACTCGGAGATGATCATGTCGACCGCCATGCCGATGGCGGCGACCGACATGCCGGCGACGATCGCCCGGCCGCTGTCGACGTTCGGCTGGGCCTCGATCAGGTCCCGGGCAAGGCCACCGGTCTTGATGAGGCCACCGATCATCACCATGAACAGGCCGAACATGATCGTCTGGTTGATGCCCAGCATGATCTCCGGCACAGCCAGCGGCACCTTGACCTTCCACAGCGTCTGGCGTTTCGTGCAGCCCGACATGGTCGAGGCCTCGACCAGGTGGTGCGGAACGTTCCGGATGCCGAAGATCGTGTAGCGGATGGCCGGCACGCCAACCGACATGACGACGGCGAAGATGACGGCGGTGTCGGAGACCGAGAAGAACATGATCGCCGGCAGCAGGTAGACGAACGACGGGAACGTCTGGAAGGCGTCGAGCATCACCTGCACGACCGAGTTCCGGCGATCCGTCGCCGAGGCCCAGATGCCGAACGGCACGCCGAGTGCAGCGGCGAAGAACACGGCGAAGACGAGTTGGTACAGGCTGAACATGGCCGGGGCCCAGAAGCCACTCAGTGCGATGAAGGCGAAGAAACTCGACGCCAGGATTGCCAGACGCCTGCCGTTGACGAACCAGCCGATCGTGAACAGGAGCAGGACCGCGGCGACCCAGGGAATGGTCAGGAAGGCGTCGCGGAGGGGCAACAGCGCATAGCGCTCGAGGTGGTTGCGGAACCAGATGGTGCTCTGGTAGAGGCTGATCTCCTGGCTCTGGGCGACGATCGTGCTCGTCGCACCGGCCAGCGGACCCTTGAACAGCAGGGCCAGCATGACGCCCGTACCGGCCGTTGCCGCCGAGGTCCACAAGGCCGAAAAGCCACGGGCCGCAGCAGAGGCCCTGGCGGCCGGAGATGTGTCCGAGCTGCTGAGCCCACGCCGCAACGTGTCGAACAGGAGGCCTGCGATAAGAAAGACGAGGGCGATCTTGAGGGCATCGACGTTCTGGCTGACCGGACCGTCGATCAGGATCCCGAGGAGTACGACCAGTCCGACACCGACCGCCGCTGCATACAGCAGCACACCCGGAAGGCGCTTCCAGTCCGTCGGTGTGCCGTCGCCAGCGAACACGGTGCCGACGACGCGCCGGAGGACATCGAGGCCGAAGTAGACGGAGATCGCCACGACCGCCACCTGCAGGATGCCACCGAGGTTGTCACGCACCTCGCCCAGCGTCAGCACGCCGACGACGACCGCTGCGACCACCGCCCCAGCGGCGATGGCGACGCCGGGGAACTGCTGCCACAGCGCCACGCCCTCGACCCGCGACGAGTCCGAAACCGTGGCGATCCCCCGACGGGCCGCCTCACCCAACGCCGCGACGAGACCGAGGACGACGAACACCTGGACAACCGGCCAGGCGTTCTCGACGGCTCCGACGTTGAGGGCGATGTCGAGGATGACCCCGAGCGCCACGACGATCGAAGCACCCAGCAGGTAGGGGTGTCGGCGGGCGAACGATGTATCGACAGTGACGCCGGAAGAGGTGTCGGTGACCACCATGGCGCCGAAGATCCGCTGCAACACCAGGAGGATCCCGGCGAGGATCAGGACGAAGAATGCCGACTGGATGATTCCAAGTCGGTTCTCGCCCAACAGGACCAGCAGGCCCACCACGACGACGACGGCACCACCGACGTAGGTCGCCCGGATATAGCCGTCGAGCTCGCCAAGGCGCACCGCAGCCCGTCGGCACAGGTCGATCAGCAGCCCGATCGCCAACACGGCGGCGATCAGGGCGAGGGCGTTGTCGAGCCCGTCGCCGACGACGCCCTTCAGCGGCAGGATGATCTTGTCGTCGAGGTGCCAGTTCAGCCAGTCGATCCAGTCGTAGATGGACCAGACGAGGGCGTTGTCGACGAACCAGTCGGTGGCCTGCCGGACATGGTTCTGCATCCAGCTCTTCGGGACCCGCTGGGCGGCATCCCAGGTGTTGGCCATGAAGAGGCCGATGGCGAGGACGGCACCGGTGGCCAGCAGGTAGGGGTGCCTCTTCACGAACGAATCGTCCGCGTCGTGGTGGACGGGCTGCAGGTTGCCGAGGCCCTGGCTGAGCCGGTCGAGGGTGATGGCCATGACGACCACGGCGAGACCGATCTCCACACCGGAACCGATCTTGAGACCGGTGAGTCGGAACAACAGGTCCTGTCCGAGGCCGGCGGTGCCCACGAACGAGGCGATGACCACCATGGCGAGGCACTCCATCACCACCTGGTTGATACCCACCAGCAGCGACCTACGGGCCGCAGGCAACTCGACCTTCCAGAGCATCTGACGCGGCGTGCACCCGGACATGACCCCGGCCTCGATGACCTCCTTCGAAATGCCCTGGATGCCGAGGATGGTGAGACGGGCCATCGGCGGCATGGCGTAGGCGATCGTGGCGATGACACCGGCCTTGTGGGAGACGCCGACGAACACGGCGATCGGAATCATGAAGGTGAAGTGCGGCATCGCCTGGGTGAGGTTCAGCAACGGAGTGAGGAACTGCTCGACCCGACGACGCTTGGCAGCGAACACGCCCAGGACGCTGCCGATGCCTGCGGCGATCGGGACGCTGACGAGCACTGCGGAGAGCGTGATCATCGTCTTGTCCCACCGGGTCTCGGCGCCGTCCTTCAGGGGCGGCTCGCCGATGAACGATGCGTAGACGATGAATCCGACTGACAGCAGGGCCAGCTTCCATCCACCCAACTTCCAGCCGGCGACTCCGAACAGGCCGGCGATCACGACCCAGGGAAGTGCGGGAAGGTCCCACGGCTCGTAGAAGCCGATGAACGCATACCAGGCGACGAGCACGGACATGGCCGCCCAACCGCCGCTCCGCTTCTGCCAGGCCATGTAGGCGCCACCGCCGACCATGCCGGCGAACAGGACCACCCAGGGCAGCACACCCAGGTGCAGCCATTCCCTGTCGCCGAGCCATGGGAAGTCCCCGAACTGCAGCGGATAGCCGCTGATGAGCAGGCCTTCGCTGATGTCGAGCGGCGCCTCCAGCCACTCGGCCATGCGACGAATGAGGACCTTGACCTGGAACGACTCCTCAGAGGTCTGGAACAGGATCCATCCGACCGTGGCGATGCCCGTGGTGGCAGCCAACCATCGAAACCCACTGACCCGGTCCCTGACCCACATCACTCCCGTCACGAGGCCAGCGACGAGGAACACCCATCCCAGGATCCCCGGTTCGCGGCGGATGCCGTCGAAGAGGTCGACCGACCAGGCCAGCCATGCCACGCCGGCAAAGGCCGCCAGCCACCGGCCGGTTCGCACCGTCCAGATCTTCCATGCGCAGACGCCGAGCAGGACGACCGCCAGGATCAGCCACGGCACCCGCGAGAGGTGCCAGTTCACGGCGAAGTCGAGGAGCTCCTTCTTGCGGAGGTGGTCGAACCAGACGTTGACCCAGCCGGTGGCCTTGTGGCGGCCCGCCCCTGTATCGCGGCCGGCGAAGTCGAACCAGTCGACGGTCCATGCCCGGGGCACCGAGTAGAGCCACTCGGTGATGCCGGCTTCCTTGTCCTGGTGGAGGCGGAGGTCGCCGAGGCGCCACCAGAGCAGCCAGAGGAAGGTGAAGGGGCCCAGGGCCAGCAGCACCTTGGCGCGACCCGACATTCCCATCTGGGAACCGTCGGCCGAGGCGGCACCCTGCTCCACGGACTGCCTGGGCGGCGGAGCGGCGGTCGCCTCGCTCGTGGATGGGGTCCCGGTCGCGGGAACGTCGGACATCGTCGCGGCTCAGTCGTCCGCGAAGAGCGCTTCGGCCACCTGGAGACCGGAGATGGACCCGACGACCTCACCGTCCTCGACGACCCGGACCGGACTGGGGGCGTTGAGGATCTGTCTGGCAACGGCTGCGACCTTGGCGTCGCCGGCCACCTCGCCTTCGGCATCATCGGAGACCGGACCCATGAGCGTGTGGACCCGCAGCAACTTCGAGCGGGGAATGTCCCTGGTGAAGGCGGCCACGTAGTCGGTGGCCGGATCGGTGATGAGGTCCTCGGCGGTGCCGAGCTGCTCGATCAGGCCGTCGTGCATGATGGCAATGCGGTCGGCGAGGCGGATGGCCTCGTCGAAGTCGTGGGTGATGAACACGATCGTCTTGTGCAGCGTTGACTGGAGTCGCAGGAACTCGTCCTGCATCTCCCGTCGGATCAGCGGGTCGAGGGCGGAGAAGGGCTCGTCGAGAAACCAGACATCCGGTTCGACGGCAAGCGACCGGCCGATGCCGACACGCTGCTGCTGGCCGCCGGAGAGCTCGCGGGGAAAGTAGTCGCCACGGCCATGGAGACCGACCAGTTCGATGATCTCGAGCGCCTTGGCGTGCCGGGTCTCCCGATCGACGCCCTGTACCTCGAGGGGGAACGCCACGTTCTCAGCGACCGTGCGATGGGGGAACAGCGCAAAGTGCTGGAACACCATGCCCATCTTGTGGCGACGGAGCTCGATCAACTCCGCCTCGGTGGCGGCGAGGAGGTCCTGCCCGTCGAACTCGATGTCGCCCGCCGTGGAGTCGATGAGCCGCGACATGCAGCGCACGAGGGTGGACTTGCCCGAGCCACTGAGGCCCATGAGCACGATGATCTCTCCCTCGTGGACCTCGAGCGATGCATCACGGACGGCGGGGATGTAGCCGTTCTCCTTGATGGTCGCGAGGTCCGGGTTGCCGCCATGGGCGGCGAGAAACTTCTTGGGCTCCGGTCCGTACAACTTCCAGACGTTCTGGCAGATGATCTTCGGGTGGCTCATGTCGTGCCGGGCCTTCTCGGATCTGGGGGTTGGATGGACGTCGATTTTAAAAGACCCGTGAAAAACGACGGGCCGGTCGCGGAGGGGGTGGGATCCTCCACAACCGGCCCGACACTAGGAC
>CAJXIS010000168.1 GCA_913054115.1 uncultured Acidimicrobiaceae bacterium
TTTTGTTCATCGCGCGCTCTTTTGTTCATCGCGCACTCTCTCACTCGTCGTGCTTCTCCCGACCAGCGTTCCTCATCGCGTCCGGGTGAGCAGCATCGTGCCGCCCGGGGCTCCACCGCCGGTGGCCACTACCGCGACCTCGGCACCCGGGACCTGTCGACCGCCGGCGTCACCGCGCAACTGGATGATCGCCT
This sequence comes from uncultured Acidimicrobiaceae bacterium, assembly GCA_913054115.1. Lineage (GTDB taxonomy): Bacteria > Actinomycetota > Acidimicrobiia > Acidimicrobiales > MedAcidi-G1 > S20-B6. The sequence goes on from CAJXIS010000168.1 coordinate 195, forward strand.
CCTGGATGAGTCCGTATCCGTGGAGCCTTCCGGCGCTGAGTTGGCCACCGTCGGTATTGAGGGGGAGTTCGCCGTCGAGGGCGATCCGGGTCCCCCCTTCGACGAACGGCCCACCTTCGCCCACTTCGCAGAAGCCGAGGCTCTCGATCCAGGACAGGCAGTTGAACGTGAAGCCGTCGTAGATCTGGGCGACGTCCACATCGTCCTGACGGAGGTCGCTTCGTTCCCAGAGATGGTCGGCTGCCCCCTGCTGCAGTGGCTCATGTGACATGTCGCCCTGATCCCAGGAGATTCGTTCCCGGATCGCACTGCCGATCGCCTCGATGCCGACCGCCGGGTGCAGGCCATCGGCTGCGGAATCGGCGTGGGAGACGATGATGGCCACCGCCCCGTCACATGGCACGTCGCAGTCATAGAGGCCGAACGGCGTGCTCACGATGCGGGCATCCAGATAGTCCGCCATGGAGAGGGGCTCGCGATAGATGGCCCAGGGATTGTTCGCTGCGTTCGCACGGGCGTTCAGGGCGATTGCACCGAGTTGTTCGCGGGTCGTCCCGTAGGTCGACATGTGGTTGGTCGCTTGCATCGCGATCCAGTTGGCCGGTGACATCGCTCCGAAGGGGGCATGCCAGGCGGCCCGCCCGCTGAGGCGCCCGGCGGGGGTGGGCGGCGATGCCCTGCCGCTGCGGAGGAGCGCGGTGTGGCTTGATTCCCATGTTCCCCGCACGGTGAGCACGTGTCGGGCAAGACCTGCTGCGACTGCGAGCATCGCGTCGACCAGCGGTCCACTGTGCCCTGGTGCCTCGGCTGCCCCGTAGACCCAGTTGGGGGTGAGCCCCAGCAGTTCGACGACGTCAAATGCCCCGCCGAAGGTGTAACCGGTTGGTGGGCCGCTGATGGCACCCGGGGATGTCGTGACCCCGTCGATGTCGGACACCTCGAGCCCGGCATCGGCGATCGCAGCCATACAGGCCTCGTGGACGAGCGACATCGGGTCGCGCATGAGTCGACGACCGACCTGTGACATGCCGATTCCCCGTAGGACGCTCGAATGCTCGAACCTCTCCATCAGCCGGCTTCGCCGTGGGGAATGGGACGGAAGAGTGGTAGCCAGACGTCGTCGCATTCCAGAAACTGGACCTCTACCGCCAGTCCGAGCTCGATGTCGTCGGGATCGGTCAGGATCAGGTTGGTGGTGAGCCGCAGGGACGGGTCGTCGTCGAGTGCAACCACGGCGATGTTGTACGGGGGTTCGAACGCCGGGTGCCACTGGTGGTGGTTGATCGTCCAGCCGACGACCGTTGCCCTGCCGGAGACCTCGTGTGGCTCGAGGTCAGCGTGGTGGCACGTCGGGCATGTCGGCCTGGGCGGATGGACGTAGGTCTGACAGGCGCTGCAGCGAAGCATCCGGAGCCTGCCGTCTGCACCCGACGTCCAGAAGAAGCGGTTCGTGTCATCGAGCGCAGGGAGCGGTCGCCGCAACGGCGCGTCGTCCTGCATGAGAACAACATACTCCGTCAGCGGAGATGTGGTTTCCGGTGGTACGGCCGAGCCGCTAACGTCCGATCGTGCCGACGATCGGGAGAGGCGGGTTGCCTGATGATCGGGTGCCTCGCGCACCTCGCGCGCTTCGTGTGCCCTGCGTGCCCCAGGTCGATGCCAGAGGAAACGGTGCCGCACGTTTGACGTGGCACCTTGGTGCGGCATGAGCCTCGAACTGCGTCAACTACCAGACGACCTCCGTCGGAGGTATCTCGAGGACGGTTCGTGGAGCGACGAGTCGTTGGGCGACCTCGTGGACAGGTCTCTGCGTGCCGCCACCCGGGCCCGGATCCGCATCTGGTCCGACCGGAGGCCATGGACCGGCACCTATTCGGATGTCCATGACGAGGCCCTCCGTCTCGTTGCAGGCCTGCGGGAACGGGGCATCGCCCCGGGGTCGGTGGTGGCCTTCCAGATACCGAATTGGCGCGAGGCAGTGGTTGCCTTCTACGGGTTGGCGCTCGGCGGCTATGTCCTCGTGCCGATCGTGCATATCTACGGCCGCAGAGAGGTCGAGTTCATCCTGCGTCAGTGTGGTGCGGTCGCATACCTGTCGGCAGCTTCGTTCGGTCACGTCGACTACTGCGCGATCATCGACGCCATCGGATCGGATCTGGCCGATCTCAGGTTCCATGTGGTCGTCGATGGGGGATCAGGTTCGGGATCCTCCGACGTGGAACGGATTGGCTGGGACGAGTTCGTGTCGGTCGCCATCGACGATTCTGGTCCCGTCTCCGTCGACCCCGACGAGGTCGTGGTGCTGGCGTTCACCTCGGGGACGACGAACGTTCCGAAGGGCGTGGTGCACACGCATCGCACGCTGCTCGCTGAACTTGCCCACATGGCGCCCTGGATGGGTGAGCCGAATCTGATGGGCTCGCCGGTGACGCATGCGACGGGAATGCTCGGGGCGGTCCTGGCTCCGGTGCAACTCGGCCAGGACATCCACCTGATCGACAGGTGGGACCCCGACCGCGTGCTCGAGATCATGCTCGAGGCCGGCATCGGCGCGGGGACGGGTGCACCGGTGTTTCTGGCGAGCCTCCTGTACCACCCTGACTTCACCGATGAGCACAGTGACATGATCAAGCAGATCGGTCTGGGTGGAGCGCCTGTGCCGGTCTCCCTGGCGGAAACAGCGGCGTCCCGCGGGATTCTGCTCATTCGCGCCTACGGCTCGACCGAACATCCATCGGTCACCGGGTGCACCTTCGATCAGCCGGTGGACAAGCGGCACTCGACCGACGGGCGACCGCTGGCAGGAGTCGAGATTCGCATCGTCGACGAGGCGAAGGTCGACGTGGAACCCGGAACTGCCGGAGAGATCCTCAGCCGAGGCCCCGACCTGTGCATGGGCTACACGGATACGTCGTTGACGGCGGCGATGTTCGACGATGAAGGTTGGTACCAGACTGGTGACATGGCGGTCATGGACGAGGAGGGTTTCGTCACGATCACCGACCGGGTCGCGGATGTCATCATCCGGGGGGGCGAAAACATCTCGGCCGTCGAGGTGGAGGAAGCGATGATGCGGTTACCGGGGGTGGCCGAAGTAGCGGTCGTTGCCGCCCCGGACGAGCGTCTCGGTGAACACGCATGTGCGTTCGTTCGGCTTGTGGATCCCGAGACGACGCTGACGCTCGAAACCGTGATCGGCCACCTCGGGGACCTCGGGCTCACCCGTCAGAAATGGCCCGAGGAGCTCCGCCTGGTGTCGGAGTTCAGCCGCACCGCAACGGGCAAGATCCGCAAGGTCGACCTGCGGGCGCAGTTCGACGGTTGAGCTGGTCGCGCCGCTCGTGGCTGCGCACTGGACGGTCGGGCCGGGTTCAGGGCTGGATCGCCTGATCCCCGTCGCGGAGTTGCCGATACGACCTCAGGCGTTCTCCTGGGACTGCTTCATCTGTTCGAGGTCGATGAGGATCGGATAGTCGTTGACCGACAATGCATTTCCGTGGCCGGTCTGGTGGATGTCGAATGCGGCCTGGAGTGCGCTGTAGAAGCCCTGAATGTCCATCGTCTGATTGACGACCCGCTTGGCCTGGGCAAGGGCGAAGGGATGCATCTGGGCGATCTCCCCGGCGAGTGCCATCGTTTCCCCGACGAGGTCTTCGAGCGGTACGACCCTGTTGACCATGCCGAGACGCTCGGCTTCGTCGGCGCTGAATGTCTTCGCAGTGAACAGCCACTCCTTCGCCTTCCGAGGTCCGACCTCCCAGGTGTGGGCGTGGTATTCGACCGAACCGATGCCCATCCTCACGACCGGATCGGAGAACTTGGCGTTGTCGGCAGCGATGATCAGGTCGCAGGGCCAACACAACATGAGGCCACCGGCGATGCACTGCCCCTGGACAGCGGCGATCGATGGTTTCGGGACGTCTCTCCACTTGCGGGTGTAGCCGAGATAGTGCACCGACTCCCATTCGTAGATCGACTGGAGGCCACGCTCGTTCCAGTCGAAGGGATCTCCTTCGGCGTCGCTGCCCGCTGCCTTGTCCTCCGTGGCGGCGATGTCGTGTCCGGCGGAGAAGTGCTTGCCGTTGGCCTTCACCACGATGACCCGCACGGCCCGGTCCCTGGCCGCACGCTCCCAGCAGGCATCCAGCTCCTCGAGGAACTGTGGGGTCTGGGCGTTCGCCTTCTGTGGTCGATTGAGGGTGATGGTTGCGATGCGTCCGTCGACGACGTCGTAGAGAATGAGGGCGGATTCGGTCATTCGGTTGCTCCTGTCGGTGGTTCTCGCTCTGCAGAGGGTGATCCGGAAGGGGTTGGTGCACCCATGAAGTGGTTGCGGACCTCCCCTCGGACGTAGGATAATGTCGATATGCAGATTATGGCAATGACGTTCTCGTGACCCTCACGGTGCGACCGGTCAGCGGGTCCATCGGGGCATTCGTGGACGGGGTCGATCTCGGCGACCTCGATGACGCCGCGATGGTCGAGCTTCGACGTGCCTGGCTCGACCATCTCGTCCTCTTCTTCCGAGACCAGGACCTGACCCCCGACCAGTTCAGCAGGTTTGCCCGCCGGTTCGGTGAGCCGGCGCGCTATCCCTTCCTGCCGGGCATCGACGGCCACCCCGAGATCATCGAGGTCCTGAAGCAGCCGCACGAACTGGTCAACTTCGGCGGTATCTGGCACAGCGACTCGGCGTATCTCGACCGGCCGCCCATGGCCTCGATGCTGCTGGCCCGCGAGGTGCCTGCTGTCGGTGGCGATACGGAGTTCGCCAGCGGGTACGCGGCGTACGCCGCGCTCAGCGAGGGCCTGCGGGCGATGCTGGACCAACTCGAGGCCGTCCACAGTTCGGCGCGAGCCGATGTCTCGAAGACCCGGGAAGATCGTCTGGCCGACCTGGGGGATACCGGCGGTGGACCGAAACTGGATTTTGCATCGGTCCATCCGGTCGTCCGAACGCACCCGGAGACCGATCGCAGGGCGTTGTACGTCAACATCGCCCACACGGAGCGATTCTCCGGTTGGACCGAGGAGGAGAGCAGGCCGCTGCTGGAGTACCTCTTCGCCCACCAGGTCCGGGAGGAGTTCACCTGTCGATTCCGGTGGGAGGTGGGTTCGTTGGCCGTCTGGGACAACCGCTGCGCGCTGCACAGCCCGATCAACGACTATCAGGGACAACTCCGACGGATGCACC
>CAJXIS010000169.1 GCA_913054115.1 uncultured Acidimicrobiaceae bacterium
TCGGAGAGGCGTTCGAGGTAGGCGAGGAGACGGCCGTACCGGTCGCGGGGTTCGACATCGCGCGTGACCAGCACCCCACTGCCAGGAGCGAGGAGCAGGCGCAGCCGTGCCGTCGCCTCGGGGCCGAAGCATTCGACGGGCCGGTTGGGGTGGACGGTTTCAGGGGTGTCGATGCCGAGCAGCCGCACGGTCTCACGGTGTCCGGCCAGGTCGACGATCACCGTGTCGCCGTCGATGACCTCGATGATGGTGCCCAGGCCGTCTTCGGGCAGGTACGGGGAACTGCATGCGCCGGCGACCAGCAGCGTCATCAGGAGCAGGCAGGTGCGCATGATCCGATTCAGGCGATCCGATGCGGGAGGTCGTCGTCGGGGTCAGCGTCCTGCTCAGCGTCGGCGGTCGGCGCTGCGGCTGCCGACGGTTCTTCGTCGCCCTCCGGGGAGTGGCGCCGGAGCTCGGCCCTGGCACGGGCGACGCCGGCCAGGCCGATCGCCCGGGTGCGGGCATCGAGGAGGAACCCGGGGCGGGTGGGTCGAGGGTTCCGGGTGGTGGTGAGGACCAGTTGCTCGTTCATGGTTCCCAGTATGCGCAAGGGGTGTGACAGCGCCTTCCGGCGGCTGCCGGAAGAGCCGAAAACCCGTGCGAGTATTGGCGTTTCGCCCCGAGGGCCAGCCGTTCCCGAGCGGACGGCCCCAAGAGAGGAAAGCCCCCACGTGTCCCCGTACGGCATCACGGTCCCCCTGCCGGGTCCGCTCCACGACCAGCAGCCCCTCTACCGCGAGCTCGTCGACCTCGGGTACACCGATGTCTGGAGCGCCGAGGCCAACGAGAGCGACGGCCTGACCCCGCTGGCCCTGGCCGCCGCATGGGCCCCCGAGCTGCGCCTCGGCACGGCGATCCTGCCCGCCTACACCCGCAGCCCCGCCCTCATGGCGCAGTGCGCCGCCACCATGGCCTCGGCGGCGCCCGGTCGCTTTGCCATCGGCATCGGCTCGTCGTCCGACGTGATCGTCGAGCGCTGGAACGGCATCCCGTTCGAGGCGCCCTACCAGCGGGTGCGCGACACCGTCCGCTTCCTCAAGGCTGCGCTCACCGGCGAGAAGGTGACCGAGGAGTACGACTCGTTCACGATCCGGGGCTTCCGGCTCGGCATCGTCCCCGAACAGCAGCCCACGATCCTCGTGGCGGCCCTGCGCGAGGGCATGCTGCGCCTCGCCGGACGCGAGGCCGACGGGGCGATCGTCAACTGGCTGTCGCCTGACGACGTCACCACCGTGGCGGGCATCGTCAACGACCAGGGGCCCGACCGGGAGATCGTGGCCCGCATCTTCGTGTGCCCGAGCGACGACCGGGAGGTGGTGCTGGCCGGCGGCCGCTACGTGCTGGCCGCCTACCTCAACGTCCCCGTCTACCGGGCCTTCCACGAGTGGATGGGCCGCGGCGACCTGCTGGGCGGCCACTGGGAGCGCTGGGCCGCCGGCGACCGCAAGGGGGCGCTCGCCGAGATCCCCGAGCAGGTGGTCGACGACCTGCTGGTCCACGGCACGCCCGACCAGTGCCGGGCCCGCATCGCCGAGTACGTCGCCAACGGCGTGACCACCCCGGCGCTGGCGATCCTGCCGTTCGGTGGCATCGACACCATGGAAGCGGTCCGCTCCCTCGCCCCGAACGCCTGAGCGGGTCCTTCAGGCGCTGTCGGCGAGTTCTCCGGCTGCCCGGAGGTGGGCGGTCAGGTCGTCGAGGCGGCTGTGGGCGTTGAGGCCGCTGGTGTGGGGCATCACATAGACGGGCACGCCGCCGAGCGTGCGGTCCTGCACGCCGGCCACCGCCTTGCGGTCGGCGACGATGCGCCAGCCACCCAGCCCGACGAAACAGATCGCCTGCGGTCGGAGCCAGGCACAGAGTCGCTCGACCCTGGCGAAGCCATCGCGGAACTCGTCAGGTGCGACCTCGTCGGCCCTGGCGGTGGTGCGGCGCACCAGGTCCGTCATGCCGAGCCCGTGGTGGGCGAGTGCGTGTCGGGGGTCCCGGTCGACGCTCGCCAGGCCGGCGGCGAGGACCGCCGGCCAGAAGCGGTTGCCGGGACGGTGGTAGCCCACGCCCGAGTCGGCCGAGGTGGGGCTGGGGTTGAGGCCGACGACCAGCAGACGCATCTCCGGCGCCACGGTGTCGGGCAGGCTGCGCTGGTGTTCGACGTCCACCTCCACGGCTCTGCCGTCCGTGCGGGTCCCGCCGATGGCGACGAAGCCTGCGCCGACGACCAGGTCGGATGCCCGATCCGGCCCCCAGCCCTCGCCGCCGGCCGTCTCGAAGCGCAATGCGACCCTGGTCCCGGCGTCGAGAACGGCGTGCAGGTCGGCCAGCAACAGGGGCAGGTCCGTGTCCGAACGACCGACGCCGAGTACGTGGAGGGGAAGCGGCACCCGGCGAGGGTAGGCGGGTCCTGGAAACAGGTGACACGCGATCGGATATCCCGCGTCTAGGGTGAAGGTATCGATGAGCAGCGCGACACCACCGGCAGCGAACACGACACCGAGGGAGCCGACATGACCGAGACACTCGACACGACCACGATCGACGAGATCAGGGCCATCATCGACCGCGGGCTCGGCACCACCAAGAGCCGTGAGCTCATCGCCTCGTCCGAGGTCGCCGACCTGCTCCTCGACCTCCGCCTCCTGCTGGTCACCTCCGAAGCAGACCTCGAGGCATCGCCCCTCAACTAGGGGAGCGGTATTGCCGCCCCTACCGCAGGGGCAGCACCTTCCGGATCAGGCGGCCGAGCGCCAGCCCGATCCCGGCACCCACGACCACGTCGCTGGCGTGGTGGATGCGCACATGCACCCGCGACACGGCGACCACGCCCGCAGCGGCATACCAGAACGGCTTGATCCGCGACCGCTCGCTCAACAGCGTCGCCGCCAAGAAGGCCGCCGAGGCGTGGCCCGACGGGAAGCTGCTGGTGAGCGGCTGGCGCAGGTTGTGCGGCCGCTCGACCTCATGGGCTGGCCGTTCGCGGCGGAACAGCGACTTGACCGCACCGTTCACGAACGCCGACTCGGCGCCGAGGGCGGCCGACAGCCGGATCGCCTCGCGGTGTCCGTTGCGGCGCATGACCCCCCGGGCCGTGCCGGTCAGATGCCAGAGCAGGCTGAAGTCGGCGAGCTCGCTGGCCGTGTAGAAGAGCCGGTCCAGGTTCGGGTTGCCGCGCAGCGGCTCCCATGCCTTGTCGACCACCTTGTCGAACGCTGCGCCGACGGGGCCCAGCGGGTGGAGGCCGGCACCGCCATCGCCATCGAGCGAATCGTCGCCGGCGTCGGGGACGACGGCGAGGTGGCTTCGCTCGGCAGCGGAACCGGGGGCTGGGGCCATCGGGGCAGCGTAGTGGTGCCCTCCGGGGACGCCGCCGCGACCCGTCAGGTGTAGGCCCCCGGGCGGTGCAGCACGCCCCTGCGCCACCGTCGGGGAGTGGCCAGCAACGCCCTCGGGTAGTCCTCGAACAGCCAGCGGGCGAAGTTGCGGCGGGTCCAGGGCGTGAGCCCGCCCATGGCGACCGAGGCACGCGCTCCGAGCGGGTAGGTGAGCATGCGCTGGAGGACGACCGACATGCGGTGGTCGGCGACGAGGTCCCGGCGCACCTCCCGCCGGTAGCGGGCACCGACCTCGGCGGTCGGGCCGCCGGCGATCACCGACTCGGCGGCGAGGACGCCGGTGAGCAGGGCCTGGCCGATGCCCTCGCCGGTCAGCGCATCGGTGGCGGCGGCAGCGTCCCCGACGAACAGCACCGGGCCGTGCTCGAGCACCGCCCGGTCGACGCGGGCCGGGATGGGCCAGGCGGTCCGGCGGCCCTCGGGCTCGGCATCGGGACCGAGCACCTCGCGCATGCCAGGGCGGTCGAGGAGGCCGTCCCAGACATGGCCGGTGTCGCCGACGGCCACCCGGCCGCCACGCAGCACGCCGAAGCCGACGTTCGCCCGTCCCCCGGGGAGCGGGAAGCTCCACGAGTAGCCGGGCAGCAGGTCGGGTTCGAACCAGATGTGGAGGCCGCCGGCCGCCGGGCCCACGTTGGCCACGTACTGGCGGAAGGCCTGCCATTCGCCGCGGTAGCCGTCGTCGGACAGGCCGAGGAGGCGTCGGGTCGGCGACCACATGCCGTCGGCGGCGATCACCGTGCCGGCCCGCACGGGGTCGGCCTCGGCGATGTCCAGGTCGGCGCCACCTTCGTCGATCCGGATGCCGGTCACCGCATGGCCCTCCCGGACATCGGCCCCGGCGACCCTCGCCAGGTCGAGCAGGGCGGCGTCGTACTCGGTCCGCGGCGCCACCGCCGCGTACTGGCCGTCGCCCATGGGGAGGGGGAAGTTGCGGGTGCGGCTGCGGTTGCCGCCGCCGGTGTGGATCACGGCGTGGTCCACGACCTGCCAGCCGGCGATCCCTGCGGGGTCGAGCCCCAGCTGCTCGCCGAGGCGCAGCGCCAGCGTGGTGAGGCCGTCGCCGCAGCACTTGTCGCGCGGGAAGGTCGCCTTGTCGAGCACCACCACGGACCGCCCCGCACGGGCGAGTGTGGTGGCTGCGGCGGCACCGGCTGGGCCGCCGCCGACCACGGCGACGTCGAACGAATCCATGCGCCGTGCCCCTGCGCCCTAGAAGAGGCGGGGGGTCGTCGACTCGATGCCCCGGAGCTCGTCGTAGTCGATCTCGATGCAGCCGATGTCGCGGTCGCCCGCCAGGACCCTGGCCTGTGGCCTGATCTCCTGGGCGACGAACAGGCCGCGCACGGGGGCCAGCCGTTCGTCCCGGTTCAGGAAGTCGAGGTAGCGCGTGAGCTGCTCGACGCCGTCGATCTCGCCCCGGCGCTTGATCTCGATGGCGACGGTGTGGCCGTCGGCGTCCTTGCAGAGCAGGTCGACCGGCCCGATCTCCGTGGGGTATTCGCGGCGCACCAGGGAGAGTTCCTCGCCGAGGAAGGAGGGGTCCCCGGCCAGCAGCTCCTGGAGATGGGCCTCGACGCCGTCCTTCTGGAGGCCCGGGTCGATGCCCATTTCGTGCGCCGTGTCCGACAGCACCTCGAGGAGGGTGATCGTGAGGGTCTCGCCCTTCGGGTTCGACACCCGCCAGATGTCGACGCCGTCGTCGGACGCCTCGACGAGGATGTTCGGGGAATTCATCCAGTTGAGTGGTTTGTAGGCGCCACCGTCGGCGTGGATGGCGACGCAGCCGTCGGCCTTGACCATGAGGAGTCGGACCGCCTCGGGTAGGTGGGCGGTGAGGCGGCCGTCGTAGTCGACCGTGCAGCGGGCGATGACGAGGCGCACGGTGCCCGAGCCTAGGGGGGAGCGGTCGCGGCTCAGCCGGCGACGAC
>CAJXIS010000170.1 GCA_913054115.1 uncultured Acidimicrobiaceae bacterium
CGACGTTGGCGCCCACCACGACGTTGGCGCCCACCACGACGTTGGCGCCCACCACCACGCTTCCCGAGCCGATCATCGCCGAGGGCTACCCGGCCCAGTCGGATGCGGTGGCCTGGCCGACCGATGCATGGCCCCGGGCAGACCTGCCCGCCGAGATGGCACCGGAGGTGCTGGCGCTGGTCGAGGAGGCGTTGCGGGGAGCCGACCGTCCCTATGGGGTCATCGACGCCGTGGCGATCGTGCAGGCAGGCAGCCTGCTGCTGGCCGACAGCCACGAGGACTACGACCCGTCGACCCCCCACTGGTCGTTCTCGGTCGCCAAGAGCGTCACGCACGCCGCCGTGGGGCTCCTCGTGGGCGACGCCCGGCTCGACATCGACGCCCCGACCGGACTTGCAGAGTGGCTTGGTGACGACCCCCGGTCGGAGGTCACGATCGACGACCTGCTGCGCATGCAAAGCGGGCTCGAGTGGAACGAGGCGGGTGGCGACGCCGCGGCGATCGTCGTCGGCGACGGCAACGCCGACGCCTCGGGCTATGCGGCGGCCAGGCCGCTCGTGGCCGATCCCGGGACCACCTTCAACTACAGCACCGGCAGCACGGCGATCGTGGCGTCGCTGATGGCGGACGAACTCGGGTCCGGAGAGGCACTTGCCGCCTGGCTGGACGACCGGTTGTTCGGACCGCTCGGCATCACCTCCATCGAACTCGAACTGGACGGGACCGGCAACTGGTTGGGCGGCACCGGCGCCAACATGGCACTCGGGGACTTCGCCCGCTTCGGCCTGCTCTACCTGCGCGGCGGCGTCTGGGAGGACGCGTGGCTGCTCCCCGAGGGCTGGGTCGACCATGCCAGGACGCCGAGTGCGTCCTTGGCGGGCTACGGGGCCGGCTGGTGGCTCGGCGAGGACTCGTTCGCCGCCGTGGGATTCCTCGGCCAGCAGGTCTCGGTCGTGCCGGCGCTGGACCTCGTCGTGGTCGTGCTGGCCACCGGCGGTGAGAGCAGCGGTCTCACCGAAGACCTGGTCGCTGCCATGGCCGGAGGCGGTTGACCGGCCGGGGTCCCGGCGTGGCATGATCCGCGCTGCAACACGAAGAGCCCGGAGGTGGCTGTGACCGAGATCCATCCCGAATCGGTGTCGGACGCCGGCGTGCTCACCTGCGGCGAGGCGACCATGCGCCTGCTGGCCGCCTACGGGGTGGACACCGTGTTCGGCATCCCCGGCGTGCACACCCTGGACTTCTGCCGGGGGCTCGCCGACGGCCCGATCACGCATGTACAGGTCCGCAACGAGCAGGGCGCCGGCTTCATGGCCGACGGCTATGCCCGGGCGAGCGGCCGCCCCGGCGTGGCGCTGGTGATCTCGGGCCCCGGCGTCACCAATGCCCTCACGGCGATCGGGCAGGCCTGGGCCGACTCGACACCGGTGCTCCTGCTCTCGTCGGAGACCGACAGCTCGACGCACGGGAAGGGGTGGGGCTGCCTGCACGAGATCCCCGACCAGCCGGCGGTCACGGCCCCCCTCACAGCGCTCAGTGCGCGGGCGAACCACCCGGACGAGGTGCCGGTCCTGCTGGCCGAGGCGTTCGGCATCTTCGCCTCCCAGCGGCCGCGGCCCGTCCACCTCTCGATCCCGATCGACGTGCTGGCGATGCCCGTCGATCCGGCTGACCCCGCATGGTCGCCGTCGCCGCTGCCCGGTCGGCCGCAGCCCGACCCGGCCGTCATCGAGCAGGCCGCTGCCCTGTTGCGTACGGCGAGCCGCCCGGTCGTGATGGTCGGCGGGGGAGCGGTCGGGGCCACCGATGCGGTGCGCCGGCTGGTCGATCGACTCGGTGCCGTCTTCGTGGCCAGCAACGCCGGCAAGGGGATCGTGCCGGGCAGCCACGAGCGCAGCCTCGACGCCGCCACGGTCCGGCCCGAGGTGCGGGCGTTCCTGGCCACAACGGACGTGGTCGTGGCCATCGGCACCGAGTTGGCCGAGACGGACAGCTTCGTCGACGAGATGACCCTCGGCGGCTCGCTGGTCCGCATCGACATCGACCCCTCGAAGATGGACGACCAGCACCCTGCAGACGTGGGCGTGGTGTCGGACGCACGACCCGCCGTCGAGGCGCTGCTCGCCGCATTGGGCGACGGGCGTCTGCACGCCGACGCAGCGGCACTGGCCACCGAGGTCGCCGCCATCCGCGAGGAGGTGTCCCGCAACCTGACCGCCTCCGAGCAGCAGCACGCGAAGTTCCTGGCGGCACTGTCCGCCGGGCTGCCAGCCGAGACCGCCTACTACGGCGACACCTGCCAACTCGTCTACACCGGGGCGTTCCTGCTCCCGCTGGAGGAGCCGGGGCGCTGGCACTACCCGACGGGCTACTGCACGCTGGGCTGCGGCTTCCCGAACGCCGTCGGCGCCAAGGTCGCCCGACCTGACCTCCCGATCGTCGTCCTGGCCGGCGACGGTGGCGTGATGTTCACGATCCAGGAGCTGATCACGGCCGCCGAGCTGGGCCTGGCGATCCCACTCGTCATCTGGGACAACGGCGGCCTCAAGCAGATCCAGGACGACATGCGCGCCCGCTCGATCCCGCTGGTGGGCGTCGAGGGCCGCAACCCCGACTTCGTGGCACTGGCCGGGTCACTGGGGTGCCACGGCGTGGTCGCTACGAGCCTCGAACACGCCGTGGAAGCGGTGAACGCCGGTTTCGCAGCCGACCGCCCGACGGTCATCGTCGTCAGCGAGGGAGAGCCCTGGCTGGCTTGAGCCTCCGGCCGTGTCGTCCGCCGGGACATCGTCACACTGGAGGAGTACTGTCATTGGTGAGGGCCGGCTTTCGGTCCTCTTTCGGAGTGTTTTGATTCTCTGATGGCCAGCGGTTCCGGATTCCGACCGGGCCGGTGTTCCAGGGGGTTCCATGGACGGGTGCAGTTTGCGGTGGTTGGTAAGGGGCCTGACCGGGCTCCTGATCACCGCGGTCCTGGCAACGGCGGTCGCGGTCTCACCGGCGGCCGCCGAGGCGGACGGAAAGTCCGGCCTCGCGAGCTCGTACGACGACGGGTCGGTGCTGCCGCTCTCCGCCCACGGAGAAGCCCTGTTGGGCTTCCTCGGCCCCCTGCCGACCGGTCTCGCCGCCGACGACCTCGCCAAGGCGGTCCTCGCCGCCAGTACCTCGACGGAGCGCAACCCCTTCGGCCTTCTCGTCCGCTTCACCGAGTCGGCGACCGCGGTCGAGGTTGCCGAGGTGCTCGGCGCCGTCGGCGGCAGCCTGATCGGGCCGTCACTCGACGGTGCCGGGCTGTACCTGGTCGAGACCCTGCGCGACCTCGATGCCGCCCTCGTGCTGCTCGGCAGGTCCCCGGTGGTCAAGTGGGCCGGCCCGGACGCCGTGGTGCGCGTGGCCGACCTGCCGTCCGACCCGAGGCTCGACGAGCTCTGGGGCCTCACGGGAGCCAACGGCATCGATGCCCCCGGCGCATGGGCGCACTCCCTGGGCGATTCGTCGGTGGTGGTGGCCGTCATCGACACGGGCGTCGACCTCGACCATCCCGACCTCGAGGCCAACATCTGGACCAACCCTGGCGAGATCCCCGGCAACGGCATCGACGACGACGGCAACGGCTACATCGACGACCTCCACGGCTGGGACTTCGTCAACGACGATGCCGACCCGAACGACGACAACAACCACGGCACCCACGTGGCCGGCACGATCGCCGGCGTGGCCAACGACGTCGGAGTGGTGGGTGTGGCGCCCGGAGTGCGGATCATGGCGCTCAAGTTCCTGTCGGCCTCCGGCGGCGGCTACTCCTCCGACGCGGTGTCTGCGCTCGCATATGCCATCGCGAACGGCGCCTCGATCTCCAACAACTCCTGGGGCGGCGGCGGTTCGAGCGGGGCGATGTCCGGCATGATCGATCAGGCCGCAGCCGCCGACCACCTCTTCGTGGCCGCAGCCGGCAACGACGGCTCCGACAACGACACCTGGCCGACCTACCCGGCGTCCTACCCCCAGGACATCGTGCTGACCGTCGCTTCCACCCAGATCGACGGCAACCGCTCTTCGTTTTCCAACTACGGCGAAATCGGCGTCGATGTGGCGGCCCCGGGCTCGGCCATCCTCTCCTCGGTCTTCGGCGGCGGCTATGCGACCTTCAGTGGCACATCCATGGCGACACCCCACGTGGTGGGGGTTGCCGCCCTCATGCGCTCCGTGGCGCCGGACCTCACAGCCGTCCAGGTCAAGGAGCGCCTCATCGACTCGTCCACGTGGGTCGATGCACTGTCCACCGTTTCGGGTTCGGGTGGGCGGGTCGATGCCGCAGCAGCGGTCGGGGCGTCGGTGGCTGCGGCCCCCGTGGTCTCGATCACCGAACCGGTCGGAGCAGTCGCCGAGGGAAGCCCGGTCACCCTTGTCGCCACGGCGATCGGTTCCGACGGTGCAGATGTGTCTGCGACGATCGCCTGGACCGACTCGGCCGGCATGGTCCTGGCGACGGGTGGCATCTTTCAGTGGACGCCACAGGTCGCCGGAGTGCAGCGCCTTCGGGCCGCGGTCACTCTCGCCGGCCTGACCGGCCTCGACGCCGTGTTCATTGACGTCCAGGAGGTGCAACGGGGCATCACCCTGGTGTCCCCGAACGGCGGCGAGACGTTCGCGCCGGGCGACGAGGTGGAGATCTCTTGGACCAGCGAGGGTCCGGTCGGAGGTGTCGATGTCTCGATCGAACGCCGGGCACAGGTGATGGGTGAGTACACCGGCGACGGGGCCCTTCCGATCCTCGACCACCAGACGCTCGACGTCGAACTCGAGGTCACCGATTCAGGCGAAGTGGGGACCGTGGAGCTGGGCATCCGGCTGAACCACACCTACGACGCCGACCTCCAGATCTCACTGGTCCACCCGGACGGCACCACCGTCTCGCTCGCCTCCGGCGTGGGGTCGTGGCGCAACGACTTCGGCGAGGGCGCAGTGGACTGTTCCGGGACGCTGACCGTCTTCGCCGACGACGCCGACACCGCCATCGACTCGGGGACCGCCCCGTTCGCCGGTCGGCACCGCCCGACCGATGCCCTCTCGGCGTTCGCCGGCAAGTCGGCCCTGGGAACATGGACACTCCGGATCCACGACCAGTGGTCCTGGGACCAGGGCGAGTTGTACTGCGCCGACCTGTCCATCAGCTCAGCAGTCGCCACGGTGGCGACCGGCGTCGATCCGTCGGTGGGGGCTGCGACCTGGATCGTGCCCGAGGGGGGCATCGAGGGCCCCCTGATGGCCTCGG
>CAJXIS010000171.1 GCA_913054115.1 uncultured Acidimicrobiaceae bacterium
GGCCGACCGGGTTCCCCGCCCCGTCCCGGTCGATGCGGCCTCCGCTCGGCGTCTCCGTCGCCGCATCGATGCCCGCCGCCCGCAGCGAGGCGTGGTTGACCACGTAGCCGTGCCCGCTCGAGTGCATGATCTCGACCGGCCGGTCCGCCGACACCCGGTCGAGGTCGTCGGCGGTCGGATGACGGTCGTCGTTCCCGAGGCGGTGGTGGTCGTAGCCGAAGCCGCGGATCGGTCCCCCGTCGATCGTCCGTTCGTGTTCGCGGAGCAGCTTCACGACCTCGTCGATGCCGGCCGCTGCGGTCAGGTCGGCCCACGAGGCGCACTGCCCGAGCATGAGCGGGTGCGTGTGGGCGTCGACGAAGCCCGGCAGCAGCGTCGCCCCTGCCAGGTCGAGCACCGCCGGCGTCCAGGGAGCGGCCGCCCCGCACGACTCCCGGGTCCCGACGGCGACGATGCGGTCGTCGACCACCAGCACCGCCTCGACGGCCTCCCCGGTCCCTGCCCCGGCGACCGTGTGGATCGGCCCGCCCGTCAGCAGCGTCACGTCGTGCACGGGCGGAACCTACCCGTCAGCCGTCGCGCCAGCCCCCGGAGATGTGCTCCAGCCACCACGACGGGGCGTTGTCGATCAGGTTGCCGAGATGGGAGTAGTCGTGCCAGCGGCTGATGCGGCCCCCGGTGACCTCCATGACGGAGGTGAAGGGATGCTCGATCCGTTCACCGGTGTGGAACCCCCAGACCTCGACGTGCTCGGTGACGACCAGGTCGCCTTCGGCGACCACGTGCTTCGGGACGTGCTCGTAGTCCGACAGCGGCTCGATGCCGAGCCGGAGGCGGAGGATGATCTCTTCGGGCCCGGTGGCACCCGTCGCGTCGATTCCGACGTCCGTGTAATGGCAGTCATCCGTGAAGAACGTCGCCATGCGCTCCCAGTCCCGTGCGAAGTGCGACGCCCAGTAGGCGGCCACGACCTGTCGGTTCTCGTCCGTGTTGTCCACGATCGGGAGTCTTGCCACTGTCAGACCCCTGCGACCAACCGACTCCGGGGCACCACGTGCTTCGGATACCTTGCCCCCATGACCGAGGAGCGGTACGGCACCCCGGATGCCGAACTCGAGATCGAACGGATCCGACTCGACAAGCTCGCCGACACGCTCGATCCCTCCACCTTCGATCTGCTGCTCGGGGCCGGCATCGGTCCGGGCGACGATGTACTCGAGGCAGGCGCCGGCAACGGTTCCGTCGCCGTCTGGATGGCCGACCAGGTGGGTCCCACGGGCTCGGTCCTGTCCGTGGACATCGACCTCCGGTTCCATGCCGAGGTTCCCGACCACGTGGAGGTCCGCGAGTTCGACCTCGAAGGCGACGACCTCCCCCGGGAGGCGTTCGACCTGGTCCATACGAGGGCCGTCCTCCAGCACCTGCCGGCCCGCGAGGAGGTCCTCGCCGGGTTCGTCGATGCGCTGCGGCCGGGTGGACGCCTGGTCGTCGAGGACGGGGTGTTCCTGGGCTTCGCCGAACAGGCCCTGGAACAGCCCTATCGGGACATCCACGTCGTGATGGCGACCGGCGCACAACAGGAGTGGCGCGATCCGAACTTCGGCCTCGTGCTCGTCGATCGAATGCGCCGCCTGGGTCTGGTCGACCTGCAGGTCGACGGACGGGTCTGGGCGATGCGCCCCGGCGAGCCGGCCGGCGACTGGTGGTTCCTCGCCCTCGAACGTACCCTCCCCCGACTTGTGGCCGCCGGGATCACCACCGACGATCAGGCCTCGGAGGTCCTCGACCAGGTACGCAGCCCCGACTTCACGATGCTCAGCCCCGTGCACCTCTCCGTCGTCGGCCGGAAGCCGACCTGAGAGGCTCCCTCAGCAGGGGTCGTCGCTGTCGTCGAGGTTCCGCACGAAGTAGCGGATCTCCGGCTCGAGCGTGTAACCGAGGCCCTCCCAGAAGGCCATGCCGTCCTCGTTGTGGCTCCAGACCTCGAGGCGGATCCGTGTGATGCCCTTCTCCACGACCCGACGCTCGAGTTCTTCGATCATCCGGCGTCCCAGACCGCTGCGCCGCAGGTCGCCACGGACCGCCAGGCGCTTGATGCGACCCCGGTGCCCGTCCCAGGTCCCCATCACGGCGGCGACGACCCCACCGTCTCCCTCGGCCACCAGGAACAGGTCGGGATCGCGCTCCAGCTTGGCCGTGATCTCCTCGGCCGCCTCGCCGGACAACGCATAGGAGGTCATGCCCGCCTCGTCCCACAGCGCCACGATGCCATCGACGTCCGCGGGCTCGACTGAGCGGATCACGGGTTCGACCCTCACGTGGCGTCCCCCGCACGCCTCCATGCGGTGCCATCGTGGCGACGGACGACCCGGCCTGGTGATCCCACGACCACCGAGAAGTCGGGGATCTCGCCCCGCACCACCGAGTTGGCCCCCACGACCACATGGCGCCCGATCCGTGCACCCGGCAGGATCACCGCCCCCGAGCCGATCCAGCTGCCGGCCCCGATCGAGACCGGATCCTCCGACGGCAGCTGTGTGCCGATCGGCTGATCGACGTCCTCGTAGCCGTGGTTCTGGTCGGTGATGTAGACGTTCATGCCGGTGAACACGTCGTCGCCGATGTCGATCGACAGGTGGCCGACGATTGCCGATCCCCGGCCGATCAGGCAGCGGTCGCCGATGCGAACCACCGGGTCCGACACCATCTGCTGGCCCGGGACCATCCCGGCCGACAGCGTCACGTGTGAGCCGATCAGGGTGTCCTCACCGAGGTGGATCCAGCGCTCGCCGAACACGTAGCCGGTCGGCCAGCTGATGCAGGTCCCCGAGCCGAAACCGCCGAAGCGCCGTGCCCGCCGATCGCGGGGGCCGATCGCCGCCAGCCGGTTCGCCGCCTCGGAGGCCCCGCGGACGAATCCGCCGAGCAGGGGCCGCAACAGCGACCAGGGTCCAAGCATGTTCGGACGCTACCGGTCGCCGTTCGTCCGCCTGACGAAGCGGCGATAGCCGGGGGCCGCACCGACATGGAGCCCGACCCGGCGGGGGGCACGTTCCATCTCTCCCGCACGGGCCGTGACCACGGTGAGCCAGGTGACCGCCGCCAGGGCGATGCCGCCACCGACGAGGGTCGTGGCACCGGGTCGCTCACCCGGCCAGAACCACAGCCACAGGGGCGCCAGGACGACCTCGGTCACCAGGAGCAGGTTGGCCTCGGCCACCGGTACGAAGCGGTGTGCATAGTTCCAGACCGGGATGCCGAGCCCGAGCAGCAGCCCGCCTCCGGCGAACCCCAGGAGTACGTCCCAGAGGGGCAGCGAAAGGCCCGGCCCGGCCAACGACACGATGCCGGCCACCGCAGCAGCGAAGAAGCCGGCGATGACCGTCGGCGCACCCGGATCCTCGGCCGGCGAGCTGCGGATGAGCGTCGTGTAGGCGCCGATGAAGACGGGGAGCAGCAGGGAGAGCACGATCCCGAGCGGATCGCCTCCTCCGACGTTGCCGCCGACCATCGTGACGATGCCGATCGCAGCGACGGCCATCGCGGCCAGGGTGCGACGGCTCACCCGCTCACCCAGGAACAGGCGCCCCAGCAGCGCCGCGTAGAAGGGGCTGGTGCACTGAAGCAGCAGGATGAAGGCGGCCGTCGTCCGGCTCAGGGCCACGATGAAGATGCCGAACATGGTGCCGAGCAGCACGCCGGCGATCTGCTGGCGTCGCCCCGAAAGCCGGATGGCGGTGATGGGGCTGCGGCCGCTGATCGAGATCACGATGGCGGCGACGACCCCGGTCCAGAGTGCCCGGTGGAACAGGTACTGCCAGGCGTCGGCTTCCCGGACGGCCCGAAACGTCAGGGGTCCGAAGCTGAACATCGTCCCCGCGAGGAGGATCGCGAAGAAGCCCTGGATGCGGCTGAGCGGTGGGAGCACCCCGGTCAAGACACGGAGAGCAGGCGGCCGGCGTACCAGTCGGCGAAGGCCGCCACGCTGGGCTCGAGGTACGAGTAGCGGCCCTGCCGGGCAAAGGGCGACCGCTGCCCGGCGTGCTGCTGGACGAGCATCGGGATGTCCTCCGAGAGTGCCACGTCGAAGCGCTCGTAGTAGTCGGCGACCCGCTCCTCGAAGTCCGGACCGTCGATCGTCGCCTGCGGGAAGCAGATCACCTGGGCGCAGCGGCATCGATCGGGTCCGTCCGGATACACCTCGTACATCCAGAGCGCTTCCTGACCGAGGGCCACGACGAGGTTGGGGAACAGCCACGAGTAGCGCACGCCGGTGAGGGGCCTGCCCGTGAGCCCCGGAATCGTCGGCAGCGCCCGGTCCTGCGTGTCGTCGAGCAGCGCGCCGGTGCCGACCGTGGCCCCGAACTGGCTGGCATAGGCACCGTTCACCGGATCGGGGGCGTCCGGCTCCTCGTAGGTGTCGTCGATGCTGTCCGGGTGCACATAGGGCAGGTGGTAGTACTCGTTGAAGACCTCGGCGAATGCCTTCCAGTTGCAGTCGACGGTGAACTCGCGGCGGCGGGTCGTGACGACGTCGGCCAGCGGCCAGTCGGCATGCAGGTCACCGAAGTCACCCAGCCAGGCGTCGATCTCCGGCGGGTCAGATTCGAGGCTCACGAGGGCGAAGCCGTGCCGCTCGGACAGGGCGAACTCGGTGAGGCCGTGCGCTCCGGTGTCGAAGTCCGGCGTGCGTTGCATGCTCGGCGCCCCGATCAGGCGTCCGTCGAGCCCGTAGGTCCAGAAGTGGAACCGGCACCGCATCCGTGCACAGGTCCCCTCCCCCTGCATGATCTGCGACGACCGGTGGCTGCACGAGTTGGCATAGGCCCGCAGGTGGCCGTCGTCGTCGCGGACCACCACGACGGGAACCCCGCCGATCTCGAACGTGCGGTAGTCGCCGTTCGCCGACCACGTGTCGGAGCGACCGACGCCGACCCAACCCTGCCGGAAGATCACCGCGTCCTCGAGGGCGTGGACCTCCGGGTCGGTGTAGCAGGCAGGCGGCAGCGTGGCGGCGCTGCCGGCTGGGGCCCGACATGCGGCAAGGTCGTCGGCGAGGCCCTGTGGGAGCCGGGACGACCGTGTGGTCAGAGCGCTCATGGCGCGGAGTGTAGGACGCCCACCCCCCTGCGCAGGGTGCCCGGTGTGGCCATGGACACATCC
>CAJXIS010000172.1 GCA_913054115.1 uncultured Acidimicrobiaceae bacterium
TCGCACCATGACGCCGGGCGGTCACAGCCCGGGAAGATGCAACCGCCGTCGCGTGCGATCAACCCCGTGCGCTGAGCGGGTGACACGGTGCGGTTGGACCGTCCCAGGTCGAGGATCTGACCGCCGCCACCCATCACCACCGGGAGCACCCGTGCGTCGCACGCCAGGCGTCGGAGTTGTGTCGCGGTCAGCTGTATCCCGTCGTCGGTCTCGCAACGGCGCATTGCCGGCAGGACAACGGGTAGGACGTCGGCGGGCGGCGGGAGTCGCAGTTCGGTGTTGCCGTTGATGCCGGGTGCCGATTGCGGCAACTTGTCGAGTTTCTGCACGATCCAGGCGTAGTCGACGACGCACACGATGTCGGCCCGGGCCCGAACCGACGCCCCTGAACCCATGCCAACGGCCTCTCGTGCCGACGAGCGTCGCGCCATCTCGGCGAACGCGTCGGCGTTTCTCTGCACGACACTGCGCGACTCGCCTTTCGGGTCCTTGCCAGAGCCACCAGAATCGTTCGACCTTGGTTCGCCCGCCCGGCCGTCCTCGTGGCGCCACAGGTCCTCGGCGATGCGGCCCAGCTCACCGACCACGACCGCACCGGCATCGGGCGCCAGGTCGGCCTCGATGCGCACCATGCCGTCGGCCAGCGTGCGCCACCCCGCTCGGCGCCGCCGGTGCTGACGTTGCGCCAGGCGCCTGCCGTCGACATCGCCCCAGCGGTCGCGCTGCCACTCGTCGACTACCGTCCGGAACCCGTCGGCCGGCAACTCCCTGGCCGCCGACTGCAAGCCGGGGTCCGCGTCGGCGACCGCCCGGTCGAGGCGATCCACCCCGTAGGCCAGCGCTTCGGCATGGCCAGGCGTGACCACACCGGCCGCCAACGCCGCAGCCATCGCGGGCGCCTCGGCCAACGCCTCGGCCATACGCACCGACCGCCGCGCCTCACGCTGCGACACCCCCGACGCCCGCACCAGCTCGGCTGATCGCTCCGCAGCACCCACCAACCCGATCGGCTGCTTCGCCGACACCAGGCGCGCCAACAGCGCCTCGGTCTGCGAGCGGTGCCGGCCCACCGCCGTCAACCAGGTCCCGCGCTCCACCTCACCGAAACCCTCGACCGGCAACTCCGCGAATGCGTCGCCGACAGCGAACAGCGCCTCGGGTGTCAGCGGCCTCGTCTCCATGCCCCCATCATTGCCAGGGGGTGTGACAGCCCTCCCGGCCCCGGCCCCCACTCCGTTCGACGCACGCACCTGCTCCATGCCCACGTTCTGCCCACTGGGGGACGGGGACGCGACCGTCGATCAGTGAGCCCGAGCCGGGTGCCCCTATCGGGAAACCCGCCGACCTGCCGCCAGCCGAGGGTGCGTCCGGCGGGTCGGCTCAGATGCCGCCGAAGGCCACGTACTTGGTCTCGAGGTACTCGTCGAGGCCCTGGTGGGAGCCCTCCCTGCCGATGCCCGACTCCTTGAACCCGCCGAAGGGCGCCACCTCGGTCGAGATGAGGCCGGTGTTGACGCCGACCATGCCGTAGTCGAGTCCCTCGCTGACCCGCCAGATGCGCCCCATGTCGGCTGCGTAGAAATAGGCGGCCAGGCCGTACTCGGTGTCGTTGGCGATGGCGATGCCCTCCTCCTCCGTCGAGAACCGGAAGAGCGGTGCCACCGGGCCGAAGATCTCCTCGCCGTGGATCGTCATGTCGGGCGTGACGTCGGTGAGCACGGTGACCTCGTAGTAGGTGCGCCCGAGGGCGTGACGGCGGCCGCCGGTGAGCACGCCCGCCCCCTCGGCGAGTGCGCCCTGCACGAGTTCTTCGACCTTCTCGATGGCGGCCTCGTTGACCAGCGGGCCGATCTCGCTGCTCTCGTCGATGCCGGGTCCGACCTTGAGGTCGGCCACCGCCTCGGCAAACTTCTTGGCGAACTCGTCGTAGACGCTGTCCTGGACGAGGAAGCGGTTGGCGCACACGCAGGTCTGACCGCTGTTGCGGTATTTCGAGACGATGGCACCATCGACGGCGGCGTCGATGTCGGCGTCGTCGAACACGATGAACGGGGCGTTGCCGCCCAACTCCATGGACACCTTCTTGACGGTGCCGGCGGCCTGGGCGAGGAGCAGCTTGCCGATCGGCGTCGAGCCGGTGAACGAGATCTTGCGGATCTTCGGGTTGGTGGTGAGCTCGCGGCCGACGCCGGGGCTGTCCGTTGCGGGGATGACGTTGAGCAGGCCACCGGGCAGGCCCGCGCGGTCCGCCAGTTCGGCGGCGGCGAGGGCGCTCAGCGGCGTCTCGCTGGCGGGGCGCACGAGGCTGGCGCAACCGGCGGCGAGGGCCGGGGCGACCTTGCGGGTGATCATGGCCTGCGGGAAGTTCCAGGGTGTGATGGCCGAGACCACGCCGATGGGTTGCTTGAGCACGAGCAGCCGCTTGGTCGGATCGTGGGTGGGTATGACCTCGCCGTAGGCACGCTTACCCTCTTCGGCGAACCAGTCGATGAAATTGGCCGCATAGACGATCTCGCCTCGCGACTCGCCGATGGGCTTGCCCATCTCGAGGGTCATGATCCGGGCGAGGTCCTCCTTGTGCTCGAGGAACAGCTCGTACCAGCGCCGCAGGATCACGCCGCGATCCTTGGCGGTGCGGACAGCCCACGCCTTCTGGGCCACCTCGGCCAGGTCGATGGCCCGGCGGGTCTCTTCGACGCCGAGGTCGGCGACACTCGCCACGACGTCACCGGTGGCGGGGTCGGTGACGTCGAAGGTGGCGCCGGAGTCGGCGTCGATCCACTCGCCGCCGATATAGGCCTGCGTCCTCAGAAGGGTCGGGTCCTGAAGGTCCACGGAGCATTCCTCTCGCGTCGTTGTCGAACGCGCCGCAGCGTAGTGATGGCGACCCGCCGATCATCCCCGTGAACCGGTTGCGGCGCGAGACTGCCGGCATGTCGACTCGTCTGAAGGCGCTTCTCGCCATCCTCCTCGGCCTGGCGCTGGTCGCTTCGGGCGTCCTGCACTTCATGGACCCCGGCTACTTCGAGCCGCTCGTCCCGGAGCAGTTGGGTAGCGCCGCCGCGTGGGTGTTCGTGAGCGGTGTGGCCGAGATCGCGGTCGGGCTCGGCCTCGTGACGACCCGGTCCCGTCGTGATGCGGCGACGGCGTTGGCGGTGCTCCTCGTCGTGCTCTACGTCGGCAACCTCAACATGTGGCTCAACGACATCACCATCGGCGAGACCAACCTGTCGACCACCGGCCACGTGATCCGGGCGCTCGTCCAGGTGCTGCTCATCGCCGCCGCCCTCTGGATCGGAGGACGGCTCCCCAAGCAGGGGCGGCCCGCCGAGCTCTAGGACCCTGCGGCGACGGTCGGGAACTCGACGCACTCGTCGCACTCGACATCGCCTTCGGCGAAGACTTCGGACGGGACCACGTCGCACCTCCCGGAGGTGAAATGTGCGACGGCCGCATCGGCGTCCGGGGCGTCGTCGAGGACCAGCACGTGGATGCCGAGGGCGAGCATCTCTTCGGCCAGGTCGGCCCCGCCCGTCCCGGCCACGGCGCAGATCACCGCACCGTCCATGTCACCGAGCGTCGCACCTGACCAGAAGCCGTCGCTGCAGCGGCCCACGAAGGTCCGCCCATCGGGCACGGTTCCCCCGGCGGCCTCCGGCTCGTCGATCTCGGCGCAGGTGTCGACAGCTTTTTCGGGAACGGACAGCCCCGCTGTGGTCGTGACACCGCCACCATCGGTGATCGGTTCATTGTCGGTGATGCCGTCCCCCGGAGACGCTGAGGCACAACCGGCGAGCAGCACGAGGACCAGAACCAGGATGGGTGATACGCGGCGCCCCGGGACATCCTTGCCGAGTTCAGCGCCTGGCGCTCAGGAACCGAGGAGTTGGTCGACGCGCTGGCCGGAGATGCCCAGCAGCACGCCGACGTCACGACGGGTGACCCCGGCCTCGGAGAACTCCCGGACGACCCGGCGGGTCAGGTCACGCGAGCGAGCTTCTGCGGCGGCCAGTTCCTCTCTGGCTGCCAGCGCCTGGGTGAGGAGCGCCGAGCCGTCGAACCCGCCGAATTCGAGGTCGATCCGACGGAACCGGATGTCGTCCTCCTCGACATCGTCGGCAAGCGAGATCGCCTCGCGAATGCCGGCAAGCGCTCCTCGGATCGTCAGGGCCTGGGTGGTGGCGTGTGCCTCTTCACAGCGACCGACCCAGATGCCGGTTTCGTCTCGGATCAACCTGATGTCGTAGGTCTCCATATGACTTCCTCTCTGGTCACCCTTCTCTTCTGAGCCATCCCTCGCCGAGCGATGGTGCAAGATCTCGTTCGATGCAGTGGAGCGAGGTCCCCGTGACGTCCCGGCCCTTGCGGACCGGAATCGTCGCCGTACTCGTGACCCCGTTGCTGCCGGTCACCCGGAGCTTGAGGTGGAAACCCTTCTGGCTGATGATCCTTGCGCTGTGCTTCTTGCTCAGGAGTCGGATCAGTTCCCTGCTCTTCCACATCCTCGGCATGTGATGCCGTCCAGACTACTTGACGGTTACCGTCAAGGTTCATAGACACCTATCGAGGGGAAGCGAGTGCTGCGGGTCGAAGATACCCACGGCGCCTCTTGGACCCCCGGCGCTGCGGGTGGTAGACCGGCCCTCCCGACACGTCGATCGAAAGGTGGGATCACGATGGCAAGCCCCGAGGCACTGGCGATCAAGGAGCAGCTGAGGCTGCTGGGCGAATCGGTCGGCGGCACCGAATCGGTCGAGGAACAGCGGGCCCAGTTCGAGATGGCGGCCGCCATGATGACCGCCGCTCCCGACGGGGTGACCTGGACCGAGGTCGATGCCGGGGGCGTGCCTTCGATCTGGGCCGATCCCGACGGAGGCTCACCCGACCACGTCGTGATGTACGTCCACGGTGGCGGCTACGTGATCGGCTCCGCCACCGGCTACAAGAACTTCACCGGCCAGTTGGCGAAGGCCGTGGGCTGTCGTGTGCTGAGCGTCGACTATCGCCTCGCCCCCGAACACCCGCACCCGGCGGCCGTCGAGGACAGCACCACCGCCTACCGGTGGCTGCTGGACCAGGGCTTTGGCGCCGACCGGCTCGCCATCAGCGGCGACTCCGCAGGCGGCGGCCTCACCATGTC
>CAJXIS010000173.1 GCA_913054115.1 uncultured Acidimicrobiaceae bacterium
GCGTGCTCTTCTTGGCCGGCGTGCTCTTCTTGGCCGGCGTGCTCTTCTTGGCCGGCGTGCTCTTCTTGGCCGGGGCCTTCTTGACTGGGGCGCTCTTCTTGGCCGGGGCCTTCTTCGCAGGCGCCTTCTTGGCCAGGGCATTCTTCGCCGCCGTGCTCGTCTTCTTCGTGGCCATGGCCGTCTCCTGGTCGTCTACCCGCCTCGAAGTCCTCTGCGGGACCGGTTCACCGGCTCACCCGTGCTCCGAGCGGACGCAGCGTAGCGGGGGCCGTGACGCTTCGGCTGATCCGTCGGATCGGCCTGCCTGCACATGGCCGGTCAGTCCCCGTCGGTGAGGCACTCCCGGGCGAACCTGGCTCAACAAATCAGGCCTCGGCAATCCAGGCTCGACCAACCAGGTCTCGGCGAATCAGTTCTCTTCGGTGAAGAATCAGTCGTCGTCGGTGAAGAAGGCGTCCATCGCAGCGCCCTCGCTCCCGACCGACTGGCGCAGCTCGTCGAGGAGGCCTCCGCCGGGTACGGCCAAGGTCGGCAGGTCTTCGGGACGACCCTTGGGCGTCGGCTCCCGTGCCGGCTCCGGCGCAGTCTTCGGTGGCTCCTGCTTCCCGGGCGCCTCCGACCTCTCCGGCCCCGTCTCGACAGGCGTGGGCGCCGACTGGGGTGCCGACTCCGGCGGGCGTCGCGCCACACCGGGGGGGCGCTTCTCGGCGAGGGGGCGGGCGGGAACCGCCTCGACCAACTTGCGCAGGTCGCTCAGCGATCCCAGCAGCCGCTCGCGGTGGGCGTCGATGTGGCGTTCCATGATGCTGATGTCGTCGCGCACGGCATCGCGTGTCACCTCCAGCGAGGTCGTCTCGTCGATCATGCGCTGCCGTGCCTTCTCGATGGCTGCCCGGACTTCGGTCTCCGCTGCAGCTCGCAGCGTGGCCGCCTCGGATTCGGCTTCGGCCACGGTGCGCCGGCCCTCGGCCTCGGCGGTCGCGATCTCGGCCTCGGCAGTCGCTCGTGCCCGCTGGGTCGCATCCAACTCCTGATCGATGCGCTTCTCGGCCATTTCCGCCCGATCGAGGGCCGCCCGACGCTCAGCACGCAGATCGACGATCTCACGGGTGGCGCGGTCGATCAGTGCATCGACCTGGGCCGGGTCGTAGCCGCGCAACTTCTGAGAGAACTCCGTGCCTTCGAGTTCGTGGAGGATGTCGCTGCCGTCCATGGCGGGAGCGTACCGCCGGGGCAATCCGCCAGTGGGGCACCCGGAACGCAGGCGGTCAGAAGCAGAGGATGCGCTGAAGGAACATCACGCCGAAGAAGGCGACGAGCGGCGAGAGATCGAAGGCGACGCTCCCCATCCGAACGGGTGGCAGTATCCGACGGAGGGGGACCAGCACGGGGTCGGTGACGAGCAGGAGAAAGCCGACGAGCGATGCCGCAGTGCCCCTCGGGGAGATCGGGAACCAACTCGACACGACGCGCAGGAGCAGGATCCACCAATACAGGGTCAGGGCGATGCAGGCCACTTCCAGGATCACAACAGGTCTTTCTGTCTCGCCGGATCAGTCGACGTCGTCGGGATCCTCGAGGAGACGGCGGTCCGCAACCGAGACCTCGACGTTGGTGGGGGTGAGCAGGTACACCTGATTCGCGACCTTCTCCATCTCGCCGCCCACTCCGTAACAGACGCCGCTGGCGAAGTCGATGATGCGGCGCGACAACTCGCTCTCGACACCCTGCAGGTTGACGATCACCGGCTGCTCGGAGACGAAGCGGTCGGCCATCTCCTGAACGTCTTCGAAGGAGGTCGGTGCGACCGTGTGGGGCCGTGAGGCCACGGGTGGTGGAATCCGCTTGACAGTTCCCGTCGGCACCGGAGCGATCGTCCGCACTGTCTTCGAGGTCTCGCCGACCGACCACAACGAACGGCCTGTGACATCGGCGACGGATCGGGCCTCGACGAACTCGCTCGAGGAGAGCGGGCCACGCGGCTCCGGATCGCCAGGGTCGAACTCCTCGTACGCCTCGTCGGGGCCGAGGCCGAGATACAGCATCATCTTCTTCAGCATCCCGCGGAGCGTACCGGTCCCGCGGCTCCGCATGTGTGCATGTCCGGGAGGTCGCGTTCCGGGGTACCCGACGGCCATCAGGTGCCGGGACGTTCTCCGAACAGAGCACGTCCCACGCGCACCAGGGTGGAGCCACAGTCAACGGCAACGTCGAGGTCATCGGTCATCCCCATCGACACCTCAGGGAGGCCAAGGCGCTCGGCCAGGTCGGCGACCGTGCGGAACACCCGTCGGGTGGCGGCGCGATCATCGGGTGCGCCGACGGTCATCAGCCCTCGGACATCGAGCCCCAGCGACACGCCATGTGTGACCAGTCCCTCCACATCGCCAGGAGGGCAGCCCCCCCGACCGGGCAGGCCGACGGCGTCGACCTGGATCAGGACACTCGCCGCCGGGCTCCGCTTGGCAACCTCGTCGAGGAGCTCAACCCGGTCGATCGTCTGCCAGAGGGCGATCACATCCGCGAGTCTCCGGACCTTGTTGCGTTGGAGCCGGCCGATCAGGTGCCACGCCATGTCGCCGACGCCCCCACCCACGGGGTCCTCATACTTGGCGAGGATCTCCTGGGCGTAGTTCTCCCCGACCTGGCGCAGGCCTGCCTGTCGGGCCGACTCGATCGCGGCGACGGGGAACCCCTTGGTCACGGGAAGCAGGTGGGTGCGGCCTGCGCTGCGCTCGGCCAGGTCGGCTACCAGTGCGGCGATGCGCTCCGTTGCGGCGTTTGTGTCGAACACGCCGCTCATGGGCCCTCGATCCACGCCACGAGTGCCTGTCGTTCTGGCGACCCTCCAGTCCGGTGCGACCAGTAGCGCTCGTCACAGCCCGTACAGGCTCCGTCGAACTCGATCTCGGACACCTCGCAGCGCTCGAGGGCGATACGCACTGCGGCCGGCAGGTCGAGCGCCGGTCGGCCATCGTCGGTGCATCCCCGCACCTCGTCGCCGAACTGCCCACAGAGGGCATCGAGGTCCGAGTCGCCGAACTCGTAGCAGCAGGCCCTGATGCACGGACCCACGACCGCCGTCTGGGGGCCGGGTGCCACCTGCGCCAGGAGGGCAGAGGTCCGTTCGAGGACACCGGCCCGAAGCCCTCGCCAACCGACGTGGGCCACGGCGAGTCCCTCGGGAGCGGTGAGCACCACTGGAGCACAGTCGGCCACCTGGATGCTCAGCACGGCGTCAGACCGCGCGGTGACCGCGGCGTCCGCCTCCGTGCCTGCTCCGTCGCCCGGTCCATCGACCTGAACCACCCGGTCGCCGTGGACCTGGCTGAGCCACGTCCACGGTCCTGGCCGCAACGCCCCGCGGCGCTGGGACAGGACACCGGTCGGCTCGTCGATGGCGAGGTTGCCGTCGCTCACCTCGGTGGCAAGCACCTGAAGCATCCGCCCCGACGGCCGGCGTCGGCTGACCAGGATCCGGGCCATCGTCGGACCGGTTGGTTCGCCGGCGCCGCCTGGCGCGGGGGGTCCCTACTTCAGGAAGCTCGGAACGTCGAGCTCGTCATCGTCGCCGACGGCGAAGGGGTCGCTGTCGGGGGCGCGGGGCCCGTCGTTGGAGGTCGAGGCAGCGGTGTGGGAGCGCGATGCCGGACGGTCGCCGTCCCAGCGGTCGAACCCTGCGGCGATGACCGTGACCCGGACGTCGTTCTCCATCTCATCGTCCACGACGGTGCCGAAGATGATGTTGGCATCGGGGTGAGCAACGCCGTGGATGACCTCTGCGGCCTCGTTGACCTCGAACAGGCCCAGGTCGCTCGGACCCGAGATGTTGAGCAGGATGCCGCGTGCACCTTCGATGGAGGCTTCGAGCAGCGGGCTCGAAATGGCGTTGCGGGCGGCGTTGAGCGCCCGGCTCTCACCGGTCGCCTGACCCACGCCCATCAGGGCAGAGCCGGCGTCCTTGAGGATCATCTTCACGTCGGCGAAGTCGGTGTTGATGAGCCCCGGCGTGGTGATCAGGTTGGTGATGCCCTGCACGCCCTGGAGGAGTACCTCGTCCGCCATCTCGAAGGCGCTCTGCAGGGCCGTCTTCTCATTGGACACGGTCAGGAGGCGGTCATTGGGGATGACGATCTGGGCGTCGACCTTCTCCTTGAGGTTCACGATGCCGTTCTCGGCCTGCACGGCGCGTCGGCGACCCTCGAACCCGAACGGGCGGGTCACCACGGCGATGGTCAGCGCACCGAGCGACTTGGCCAACTCGGCGATGACCGGAGCGGCGCCGGTACCGGTACCGCCACCCTCGCCGGCGGTCACGAAGACCATGTCGGCACCCTCGATCACCTGTTCGATCTCGTCGAGGTGTTCCTCGGCTGCCTGACGACCGATTTCGGGATCGCTCCCGGCGCCGAGGCCCCGGGTGAGATCGCGACCGATGTCCAACTTCACGTCGGCATCGCTCATGAGCAGCGCCTGGGCATCGGTGTTCACGGCGACGAACTCGACGCCCCGCAGACCCGATTCGATCATCCGGTTGACGGCGTTCACTCCGCCGCCGCCGACACCGATCACCTTGATCACCGCTAGGTAGTTCTGGGGGTTCGACATGGTTCGCTTCTCCTGATGCTAGGTGCCGACCCGCTCACCGAGTCAGCCTGTTCCCCGGGTCAAGTGGTTCCGATCAGCAACCCCCACCTTCAAGTGGAGGGTCAGTGTTCAGACACTCAACCTCTAGTTGTGGTCAAGAGACTACGCGGAGTAGTCGGTCAACGTCAACCCCTCACTGAAACTCGTCGAGATCCGCCGCTCTCCTGCTCGCCGTGGACGATCAGCAACTACCGCGTCGGACGACCGGATTGTCGGGAATCGAGACGTCGACCTCTCGCAGACAGGTCAGCGTTACCCGGGTGAGTACCGTGGCGAGGGCCCGGGCCTGATCCCGGTAGTCGTCGCTGAATCCGAAGTCGGCCACTGCTCCGCCGATCAGTTCGGCCCGAACGCCATCCCCCGTCGGCGCCAGGGCGACGATCCATGCACCCAGGTCCGGCGGCACCGCCTCGGCGGCCCGGAGCAACGGTCCGATGCCCATGACCCGGGGATCCACTCCAACCGACACCGCGTCAACGAC
>CAJXIS010000174.1 GCA_913054115.1 uncultured Acidimicrobiaceae bacterium
GGCGCCGGCCGTCGATGCGGCACGCGACGCCCTCGTGGCGACCCTGGCCGAGGCACTCGGCGACGGGTTCGTCACCAGCGAGGTGCATCCCGGCATCGACGTCTGGGTGCGGGTGACCGCCGACTCGTGGCTGGCGACAGGCATCGCCCTGCGCGACCTCTGCGGCATGTCGTACTTCAACTTCCTCTCCGCCATCGACTGGAAGCCCTCGCCCTTCGGCCGCGACATGGACTCGCAGATCGACGGCCCAGAGGCCCGCCAGCCGGAGCCGATGGAGTGGGGCACCACCGGAGGCGAGACCCGCTTCCAGATGCTCGCCAGGGTGCACGACCCCGTGTCCGGCCTCGGCATCACGCTCAAGGCCGACCTGTCGGGCGACCGGCCCGAGATCGACTCGTGGATCCCCGCCTACGCAGGTGCCGACTGGCACGAACGCGAGGCATGGGAGATGTTCGGCATCAGCTTCCGAGGCCACCCGAACCAGGTGCACCTGTACCTGCCCGGCGCCTTCGAGGGGAACCCGCTGCGCAAGGACTACCCGCTGCTGGCCAGGCGCATCAAGCCATGGCCGGGCATCGTCGACGTCGAACTCATGCCGGGCAGCGACGACGAGTCGGGCGACGACGCCATCGACGAGTCGGGCGACGACGCATGACCGCCGCCACCGACGCCCAGCAACGCGCCTACATCGCCGGCCAGGCAGCCGACGCACGAGTGAACGTCGAGCTCGAGACCGAGGGCATGACCCTCAACATCGGCCCGCAGCACCCGGCCACGCACGGCACCCTTCGCATCATCGTGCGCCTCGACGGCGAGCGGGTCGTCGCCGCCGAACCGGTCATGGGCTACATGCACCGCGGCTACGAGAAGCTGGCCGAGGTCCGCACCTACCCGCAGGTCACCACGCTGATCAACCGCATCGACTGGCTGGGCAGCTTCGCCAACGAGGTCCCGTTCATCCTCGCCGCCGAACGGCTCATGGAGGTCGAGGCCCCACCCCGGGCCAAGTGGATCCGCACCGCCCTGTTCGAGTTGTCCCGCATCGCCAACGTGGTGCTGTTCCTCGGCGACATGGGCGTCCAGCTGGGAGCCGTCACGCCGGTCTTCTTCGCCTTCCGCGACCGCGAGTTCGTGCTGAACCAGATCGAGGCGGTCACCGGCGGCCGCTTCCACCCCAACTTCGACCGCATCGGCGGCCTCAAGGACGACCTGCCCAAGGGTTGGATCGAGGAGACCAAGGGCGTCCTCGACCGTATCCGGACCTTCTGCGACGAGATGGAGGTCCTGGTCGCCGGCAACGAGATCTTCGAGGCCAGAACCCGCAACATCGGGGTGATCCCGGCCGACGTCGGCCTCGCCTACGGCATGTCCGGCGCCAACATCCGGGCCAGCGGCGTCGACTGGGACCTGCGGCGCGACAGCGACATGGGCCTCGCCCACGGGGACCTGGACTGGAAGGTCTGGACCCACCCCGACGGCGACTCGTTCGCCCGCTACTGGGTGCGCCTCCAAGAGGTCCGCGAGTCGTGCACCATGGTCGAGCAGTGCCTCGACGGCATCCCCTCCGGCCCGGTCATGGCCAAGGTGCCCCGCATCATCAAGGTGCCCGCCGGTGAGGCCTACGTCGAGACCGAGAACCCGCTCGGCATCATGGGCTACTACATCGTCTCCAAGGGCGAACTGGTGCCGTACCGGGTCAAGATCCGCTCGGCATCGTTCAACAACGTCTCGATCACGCCCTGGCTGCTCGAGGGCGTCTACGTCCCCGACGTGATCTCGATCCTCGCCAGCCTCTACTTCATCCTCGGGGACATCGACCGGTGAACACCCTCACCCTCGCCGTCGAGCTCGCCTACTGGCAGCAGACGACCCTCCGGGCGGTCATCGGCCTCGTGGCCGTGCTGCTCCCCGCCGGCACGCTCGTCTACCTGTTCCTGTTCAAGATGATGAGCTTCATGCAGAGCCGTCTCGGCCCCATGGAGGCCGGCCCCTACGGCTCGCTCCAGCTCCTCGCCGAGGTCGGCAAGTTCCTCCAGAAGGAGGACATCGTCCCCGCCAAGGCCGACCGGGTCGTGTTCAAGGCGGCGCCGTTCGTGGTGCTGGTCTCCACGTTCCTGCTGGTGCTGGTCATCCCCGGCGGGCCGGACCTGGTGTTCATCGACGTCGACACGGGCATCTTCCTGGCGCTGGCGGTCTCGTCGATCTCGGTGATCGGCATCCTCATGGCCGGCTGGGCGTCGGCCTCCAAGTACTCGCTGCTGGGCGCCCTGCGGGCCACCGGCCAGCTCATCGCCTACGAGTTGCCGCTGGTCCTGGCGGTCATGGGCGTCGTCATCCAGGCCGGCACCCTCAACATGCAGGGCATCGTGATGGCCCAGGCACAGGGCGAGATCTTCGGGTTCGGCGGCATCGGCAGTCCCTTCATCCTCACGCAGTTCCTCGGATTCGCGATCTTCCTGATCGCCGTCCAGGCCGAGCTCACCCAGCCGCCGTTCGACATGCCCGTCGCCGAGTCCGAGCTCGTGACCGGCTACCTCACCGAGTACTCCGGCATGCGGTTCCTGATGTTCTTCATCGGCGAGTTCGCCACGGCAGGCATCTTCGCTGCGCTGGCCTCCACGCTGTTCCTGGGCGGCTGGTACATCCCGGGCCTCGACCCGACCGACAACCTGTTCAACGTCATCGGTCCGATGGTCCTGATGGGCAAGATCATCCTGGTCTCCTTCCTCATCTTCTGGTTCCGGTTCACCTATCCCCGGTTCCGCGAGGACCAGCTCCAGACGCTGGCCTGGAAGGTGCTCATCCCCCTGTCGCTCATCAACATCGTCGTGACCGGCGTGCTGAAGGTGGTGTTCTGATGCCTACTCCCAAGATCCCCGGCCTCATCAAGGGCCTCGGTGTCACCATGAGGACGATGGTGCGCACCCTCACCAAGGGTTCACACACGGTCCAGTACCCGAAGGTCAAGGAGACGCCCACTCCCCGGGCGCGTGGCGTCATCGCCCTCCACGAGGAGAACTGCACCTCCTGCATGCTGTGCGTGCGCGAGTGCCCCGACTGGTGCATCTACATCGAGGGCCACAAGTACCTGGCGCCGCCCCGCCGCGCCGGCGGCAAGCCCCGCCAGAAGAACGCCCTCGACCGCTTCGACATCGACTATGCGCTCTGCATGTACTGCGGCATCTGCGTCGAGGTCTGCCCGTTCGAGGCCCTGTTCTGGACGCCCGAGTTCGAGTACTCCGAACCCAAGATCGCCGACCTGCTCCACGACAAGTCCCTGCTGGGGAAGTGGATGGAGACGGTGCCCGACTTCACCGACTACGAGGCCGGCAGCGAGGCCAAGAAGGCCCAGGTACCACGGTGACCGTGATGGCAGCCCTACAGGGCTTCGATTCGCTGACGAGCGGCGACACCGTCGTCGCCCAGAACATCGCGTTCGGCATCCTGGCCGTGGTGATGATCGTGGCCGCCCTGCGCATGGTCACCACCCTCAACGTCGTCCATGCGGCGCTGTACCTCGTGATCGTGCTGGCCGGCGCGGCCGGGATCTTCATCCTGCTGGGCGCCGAGTTCGTCGGCGTCACGCAGGTGCTCGTCTACATCGGGGCGATCGTCGTCCTGTTCCTGTTCGGCATCATGCTCACCCGTGGCGCCCTGGGCGAGGACGAAGAGGCGAACATCGAGAAGCGTCGCATGGCCGTCCTGGTCGGCGTGCTGGTGCTCGTCGTCACCGGCGGCGCCGTGCTCGACTCGTTCGGCGACGCAGCCGTGAACCGTGCCGCCCCGAGCCTCACCGCCGAGATCGGCGACTCCATCTTCAGCCAGTACATCGTCCCGTTCGAGGCGGTGTCCGTCCTGCTGCTGGCCGCCCTCATCGGTGCGATCGTCATCGCGAGGAAGGACTGAGGCATGCTGCTCAACCAGTTCCTCCTCCTTGCGGCCGCCCTGTTCGCCATCGGCGTCTACGGCGTGCTGGCCCGCCGCAACGGCGTGCTCGTCCTCATGTCGATCGAGCTGATCCTCAACGCCGTCAACATCAACCTGGTGGCGTTCTCGGCGGTGCGGGCGACCGTCGGCGGCGAGGTCTTCGCCCTGTTCATCATCGCCGTGGCCGCCGCCGAGGTCGGCGTGGGTCTCGCCATGGTGCTGCTGCTGTACCGCAACCGTCGCAGCATCGACCTCACCGAGATCGACCAGTTGAGGGGCTGACGACGTGACCGACCTGCTCACCCTGGCCGCCTCGACGGCAACCGGACTGCCCCTCGGGATCACCGAGGGCGGGAGCTGGCTGCTGCGCAACGCCTGGCTGATCCCGGCGCTGCCGGCGCTGTCGTTCCTCGGGATCCTGTTCTTCGGCAAGCGGATGCCGAGGGGTGGCTCCGAGCTGGGCATCGCCCTCGTCGGCCTCGCCTTCGTGCTGTCGCTGCTGACCGCCGCCGCCTGGATCGACCACCGCGACAACTTCGAGGGCGAAGAGGTCCACCGGGTCGTCGCCGTCGTCGAGCACGGGGACGAATCCGCCGAGGGCCACGGGGACGGACCCGCCGAGGCACACGCCCCCGCCCACCCGTCGTTGGCCGTCCACAACACGGTCACCTGGTTCGAGCTCAACGACGTCGTATTCACCGTCGGCACCCTCGTCGACGGGCCCGCCGTGATGATGATGGTCGTCGTCTCCCTCGTCTCGCTCCTGGTCCACGTGTACTCCACGGAGTACGTCGCCGGCGACCGGCGCTACACGCACTTCTTCGCCTTCCTGTCGCTGTTCAGCGCCTCGATGCTGCTGCTCGTCGTGTCCGAGAACACGCTGCAACTGCTGGTCTCGTGGGAGCTGGTCGGCGTGTGCTCCTTCGTGCTGATCGGCCACTGGTGGGAGGAAAAACCCAACAGCGATGCGGCGCTCAAGGCGTTCCTGACCAACCGGGTGGGCGACATGGGCCTCATCGTCGGCGTCACGATCCTGTTCTTCACCGTCGGCTCGGCGCTGCCCGGCCAGTTCGGTTCGTTCTCGATCGCCGAGACCAACGCCCTCGCCGGCTCCGGACAGCTCTCGCACACGGCACTGCTCGTGGCGTCCTGCTGCCTGATGGCCGCCGTGATGTCGAAGTCCGGCCAGTTCCTC
>CAJXIS010000175.1 GCA_913054115.1 uncultured Acidimicrobiaceae bacterium
CGACATCTGGCTCCACGTCGACGGCTGCTACGGGGGCTCGGCTCTGTTCTCCGGGCCCAGGCGCTTCCTGCTGGCCGGCGTCGAGCGATCGGACTCGTTCGTCTGGGACCTGCACAAGATGATGGGGATGACCCAGCAATGCACGGCCCTGCTGGTACGGGAGCCGGAACGGCTCCACTCGTGCTTCTCGATCGGGGCCGACTACCTCTTCCAGCCCGACAAGCAGTTCGCCGACCACGACCTGGGCGACCGCACCTTCCAGTGTGGGCGCCGTGTCGACGCCCTCAAGCTGTGGCTGGCGTGGAAGTCCCACGGGGATGAGGGGTTCGCCGCACGCATCGAACATGCGGTCGCCATGGCCGACCATGCCCGGTCGGTCATCGACGCCTCCGATGGTGTGTTCTCGGCGCTCGTCCACACCGGATTCACCAACGTGGTCTTCGCCTGGGTCCCGCCCGAGCACCGCCCCCTCGACCTCGCCGCACTCGACGCCGGAGCCAGGGACCGGCTGCACCGCCTGGCGCCTCGCATCAAGTCCCGCATGCAGCAGGAGGGAACGGCGATGGTCGGCTACCAGCCGGTCCACGGGATCAACACGTTCCGCCTGCTGTTCATGAACCCCGAGGTCACGACCGGTGATGTCGATGCGGTCCTGGGACACCTCGCCCGCTACGGCGCCGAGGAGTGGGCGGAACTCGAGTGATGCTGGAGTCGAAGAATCCCCCGGCCGTGAGGCCGGTTCTCCGCCCACCCACGTAGGTTGCGGCCTTCACGATCGGAACGACTCGGCGGACCGACATCGAGTGGGAGACACATTGAGCAGCAACGTCACCGTCTACTGGCGGCCCGGGTGCGGGTTCTGTCACCGGCTGTTCCGGGGGTTCGACAAAGCCGGGCTGGAGCGCACCGAGCGCAACATCTGGGAGGACCCGGAGGCCCGGGAGCAGCTCCGTGGATTCACCGGTGGCAACGAGACCGTGCCCACGGTCGTGGTAGGTGGCCAGGTGCTGGTCAACCCCCGCCCCGAAGAGGTCGTCGCCCTCGCCCAACTGGGGCTCTGAGCCTCAGCCGTCGAGCATCCGGCCGACGCACGGGCCGGCGCAGACGTCGATCACCTGGCCGGTCAACAGGAAGGTGAGCGCCTGTTGGAGCGCCCGGTCCTCACCGGAAGCCGCCCCGTGCGGGTCAGACCCGTAGTCGGGTGAGAAGGGCGCAAGGTTCACCGTGGGCGGCGGGGGCGTCCCGAAGTCCCAGACGCCGAGCGTCGCACCCGAGGCGGGGTAGGCGGCGACCCGTTCGATCCCCCAGAACGGGACCGTGTCGAGGCTGCGGCCGTCACTGAGCGGCGGATCGTTGACGAGTGCGCCGATCGTGCGGGCGAACGCCTCGGTCGCCACGTTGGCGACCTGGTGGTCGCCGAAGGCCTCGAGCAGGAACACGTTCTTGGCCTCGATGCCCGGATACGGATCGGCGGTGAGGTGCTGGGCGTAGGCCTGGTTCTCGCCCCGGTCCCAGAGCAGTTGCGCCAGCTGCATGACCAGGACCTGCTCGACCGGGTCGGGGTAGGCGGCGTCGAACACGGCCTGCAGCGGAGGCCAGTCGCTGGAGCGGTCGAGCAGCACGTTGTAGTTCATGGCCGGAACGCCGAGCATCACATCGGACCACTCCGTCGACACGGCCGACGCTGCGCCCCCGAGGATGCCCCCCTGGCTGTTGCCGAGAAACGACGTGCCCTCGCCGGACAGCAGCGGCGAGCCGTCGTCGGCCTGGAACGCCGGGTCGGTCACGAATCCCTGCGGGCTGTTGACCAGCCGGCCCAGCAGCTGGAAGGCCAGGTGGGCCTGCTGGAGGCGGTCGGCCTGCTCCGGGAAGCGGGACATCTCGGCGAGGATCTCGACGACCGCCGGCACGTCCTCGCTCGCCATGCCAATCCAGTCCGTGGCGCAGCCGGCCGCCAGCCCGAGCGCGGCGAACCCCTCGAAGAAGTCCACCTCCGCCCGGCTGCCGAGCAGTCCGTGGCCGTAGAGCACCGTCGGGACCGGGCCGGGCGGCGAGGCGGGGAGCACGCAGCGGAAACGGGCGGGGTAGTCGGGGTGCTCGGCACTGCGAACAGGGATGCCGTCTTCGAGCAGGAACCGGTTGCCCGGACCGCCGTCGCCCGTCAGGAAGTTCGGGAGGGCGAATGTGCCCTCCACGAACCGGATCGTGTCGCCCTCCACGGAGGTCACCTCGAAGGCGGGGGCGCCGTCGTCTCCCATCTCGTCGTAGGCGTCGGAGCGGATGGCCAGCAGCCGGCCGGAGAGGCTCTCGGCGCCGGCGATCGTGAAGGTCCATTCGAGGGGGAGGTCCAGTTCGACCGGGTATCCCTCGCTGTCGAGCAGGCCGTCGACCTCGACGAGGTACTCGTGGTCCTCGAGCAGCGCCGTGGCCGGACGGACCATCAGCAGCTGTTCGCCGACCGGGGCGGTGGCGTCCATCTCGGCCCAGTAGGGCCACCGATCGCCGGTCGTGAGGTCCGTGAGCCGGATCGGGGTCGCCGCCTCGAGGGAAGCCCCGATGTCGGTCGAGCCGGGAACACCCGATGCGGCGAGGTCGGCGTCGGGGACGAACAGGAGGATGGCCGAGCCGGGGGAGAAGCCATCGGCCCGGTTCTGGTCGGTCAGGTCGACCGGTACACCGTCGACGTTCCGGAGTGAGGCGTCGGCGGGAATCGACAGGCGTCGTCCGGTGGCCGTGGTGTCGTCGGCGACGGTGAAGGCGTCGTTGGGCCACGGCAGCAGGCAGGCACGGAGGTCACGGTCGTCGCATTGCCCGGTGGGGGGAACGGTGGCGGTGGTGGTGGGAGGGGCGGTGGTGGTGGGTGGCGCGGTGGTGGATGGGGCGTTGGTGGCGGCCGGGGCGGTGGGTGCCGAGCTGCAGGCGGCAACGACAAGGAGGCCGGTGATCAGCAGCGTGAATCCCCGTGTCGAATGCGAACAAGGCATCCGCCGAACGTAATCGGTAGGCAATTGGTGCATCGTGGTCGGGTGCACACTGTGCAACGATGACCGCATGATGTTCCTCGGAATCCTCTCGAACCTCATCCCTCTGTTCGTCATCTTCGGCATCGTGATGCTGGTACGCCGAGCGCGGTCGGGATCGCCCGAGACCGGTGACGCAAGCGTGTCGCTGCGGCGACTGCTCGAATACGTCTTTCTCGGCGTCGCCCTGATACTTGCCGTTGCCGGACTCACCGGCCTGCTGTCGTACCTGCTCGAGGCGGTCGTCGATGGCACCGACCAGGTCGATGCCCCCTCGTGGGCCGTCACGAGCCTGCTGGTCGGCGGCATCGCACTCTGGTTCCTCGCCAGGAACGTGCGTCGCCGGTTCGCCGAGTCACCCGAGGAGCAGGCATCCCTCGGCTGGGTGCTCTACCAGGGCTTCGTCGAGTTGGCGGCAGCGAACGTGGTGGCCATCAACGCCGTAGGGATCCTGAACTGGCTGATCGCCGACGGTGGCGGAGATGACATCGCCTTCGATCGGGACAATCTCGTGAACCTGCTCGTCGCGGGAGCGCTTCTGGCGCTCCACGTCCGCCTCGGCGACCGAGTCGTGGCCGGCGAAAGGGTCCGGACTTCCCTGGTCCCGTTCGCCGCCAGCGTGGTGGGTCTCGCCGGTATCGCAGCGATGACGGGCTGGCTAGTGGCCACGCCGGCCTACATGGCCTATGAGGCGGTCACCGGCTACGACGATGCCGGCGTCCGATGGTCGGACTTGCGCGACGCACTCCCGTTCATCCTCGTCTTCGGCACGGTGTGGTGGTGGTACTGGCTGCGCCAGGCTGTCCACGAGCGGGGCACCACCCTCCACCACGCGTACGTGCTGTTCATCGGGGTACTTCCCGGCCTCGTGGTGCTTGTGGGCATTTCGGTGGCGCTGCCGGCGTTATTCATAAACCGCTTGTTCGACTGGAGAGACGGGCCGGCTGCCGAGTATTTCTTCTTTCTGCCGGGGATGCTCGCCACGGCGCTCGTGGCTGGCGCCGTGTGGCGTTACCACCGGTTCCTGCTGCCGCCGCAGGAGGGCCGTCCCCGCAACGACGTCGATCGGGCCGCCGACCACCTCGGCGCCTGGGTGGGGCTGTGCACGCTCCTCGTCGGCGTCACGATCTTCCTGTTCGTCGCCTTCCACCACCTGACGCCGGCACCGTCCGGTGCCGAACGCGAGGCCACGATGGTGGTCATCATCGGCATGCCACTGTTGGTGGTCGGCAGCCTCGTCTGGCGCCGCTTCTGGCAGTCCATCCAGTCCCATTCGGGCGATCCGGACGAGGTCGGATCGGTCGTCCGGCGGACCTACCTGTACATCATCTTCGGGATCTCCGGGGTCGTGGCGCTCGCCACGTCGCTGTTCCTCGTGTTCCAGGTCATCGACCAGATCCTCAACACGTCGTTCGACCGCCAGGGCATCTGGGACCTGCACGGGCCGCTCGCCATCGCCCTGACCGCCGGGGTGGCCGCCGGCTGCCACCGCCGCGTCATGCGCGCCGACCAGAAGGTGCTCGACGCAGTCGTGCCCGCACAGCCTCCTCCTCCTCCTCCTCCTCCCGGGCGACGGGGACCCGGCCGGGTCATCGTGGTCGCCGCCGATCCGGCCCCGTTGGCCGCTGCCGTCGAGATGGCGACCGGTGCCGAGGTCGAGATGATCCGCCGCAGCGATGTGCCGCCGATGGTGTTCGACCTCGACGTGGCGCGGATGGAGATCGCCGAGTCGAGCGCTGCCACGCTGATGGTGGTCGTGGGCCCCGACGGGACCATGCTGCTGATCCCCGTCGATCGATCCTGAGGAGCGCACCGTGGACGGCCCGATGAACGAGCCCGTGAGTGTGAGCCGCGAGGTTTCCGCCACGCCCGAGGAGGTCTGGGCGCTCGTCAGCGACCTGACCCGGATGGGCGAGTGGTCGCCGGAGGCCAGGGGCGGTCGTTGGGCCGGCGGGGCGGACGGCCCCTCCGTCGGCACCGTGTTCAGGGGCCGTAACCGCAACGGGCTCTACCGCTGGCGTACCAAGGTGACCGTCATCGAGTGCGATCCGCCGCGGCGGTTCGCCTTCCGGTTGAACATTCCGCTCATGGGCGGCTGCGA
>CAJXIS010000176.1 GCA_913054115.1 uncultured Acidimicrobiaceae bacterium
GGCGTCGGGGCCACCATCTACTTCGGATCCGACGAGGCCACCCGTCAGATCCAGGAGGTGAGCGAGGCATTCGCCAGGGCCCACGAACTCGGCATGTTCACGGTCCTGTGGTGCTATCTGCGCAACTCCGGGTTCAAGGTCGACGGGGTCGACCACCATGCGTCCGCCGACCTCACCGGCCAGGCCAACCACCTGGGCGTCACGATCCAGGCCGACATCATCAAGCAGAAGCTGCCGGAGACCAACGGTGGCTACAACGCCCTGCCCGGCTTCGGCAAGACCCACGCACTGGTCTACGACAAGCTCACCACCGACCACCCGATCGACCTCTGCCGGTGGCAGGTGGCCAACTGCTACATGGGCCGCATCGGTCTGATCAACAGTGGCGGTGCCTCGTCGGGTGCCGGCGACCTGGCCGAGGCCGTGCGGACCGCGGTCATCAACAAACGGGCCGGGGGGCTGGGCCTCATCTCCGGCCGCAAGGCGTTCCAGCGACCGATGGCCGAGGGCATCGAGCTCCTCAATGCCATCCAGGACGTCTACCTCGATGAGTCGATCACCGTCGCCTGAGGCTTCGCCGGACCCAGAGGATCGCCACATGTCATACACCGACGGGCCGCAGGGCACCGCCACCGAACAACCCGGGCAGCCGGACCAGCCCATAATCCTCGTCGATGAGCCCTCGCCGGGCATCCGACGGATCACGATGAACCGGCCGGAGAAGCGCAACGCACTGTTCCATCCCCTGCGCGGAGCCATCCTGGATACGCTCGTCGACCACGACCGGGACGACGACGTCCGGGTGACCATCATCCGGGGGGCGGGGCCGTCCTTCTCGGCCGGCTACGACCTCGGTGGCGGCAACGCCGGCCACGAGTACCCCTTTTACACGCCGGGAGGCGAGGGCCAGTGGCCCCGCCACGTGACCGAGGGTTGGATGTCGATCTGGGACCTGGCCAAGCCGGTCATCGCCCAGGTCCACGGCTACTGCCTGGCGGGCGGCAGCGAGCTCGCCACCGGTTGTGACCTGGTCTACGTCGCCGAGGACGCCAGCATGGGGTATCCGGCTGTTCGATTCGGGGTGCCGGACATGCACTTCCATGCCTGGTTCCTCGGCATGCGCCGGGCCATGCAGATGATGCTGACCGGCGATTCGATCACCGGCCTCGAGGCCGTGGCGCTGGGATGGGCCAACGAGGCGTTTCCCGCCGAGGACCTCGATGAGGCGGTCATCGCCGTGGCCCGACGAATCTGCGCGATTCCGACCGAGGTGGTCCAGCTCAACAAGCGGGCGGTGCATCGCCAGATGGAGTTCATGGGGCTTCGGACGGGGCTTCGGGCAGGCACCGAGATCTGTGCGCTCGGGATCCACACCGAGGCCATGGCCGACTTCCTCGCGTCGATCGAGGGCGGCAGCCTGACCGAAGCGCTGCAACGGCGGGACGAGCCCTTCGGTGACTACCGCACGAGCCACGGGCCGTCGGGGGACAGCGATGACGCCACGGAGTGACGAGCGACGACCCGCCCGACGCGTGACCCATTGCACAGGGACAATCGCCCGCTGGTCACGCCGTCCGCGACCGCACACGATTAGGGTCTGATATCAGATACAGAGACCGGCAACGGCGCCGGTTCGGAGGTGGAGCACGTGACGGAGACGACTGCGGGGTCACTGGTCCCCGAGGTCGATCGGCTGGTCATCCGGTTTGCGGGTGACTCGGGCGACGGCATGCAGTTGGCGGGCGAGCGATTCACCACGGCGAGTGCGCTGTTCGGCAACGACCTCTCCACGCTCCCCGAATACCCCGCCGAGATCCGTGCACCTGCCGGCACACTCGCCGGAGTCTCGGCCTTCCAGGTCCACATCTCGGACCACGACATCTTCACGCCGGGCGACGCCCCACACGTACTGGTCGCCATGAACCCGGCGGCGCTCAAGGCCGAGTTGGGCACCCTGATCGACGGCGGCACGGTGATCGTCAACATCGACACCTTCGTCGAGCGCAACCTGGTGAAGGCCGGTTACGAGCATGACCCGTTGGAGGGCGACGACCTCGCCGCCTACCGGGTGATCCGGGTGCCGATGACCTCGCTCACGAAGGAGGCCTGCAAGGACCTGGGCGTCAAGACCCGGGATGCCGAGCGGTCGAAGAACTTCTTCGCCCTGGGCCTGCTGTCCTGGATGTACAGCCGCCCCGTCGAACCCACCCTCGAGTGGATCGACGCCAAGTTCAAGGGCCGCGACCTGATCATCGCGGCCAACAGGACCGCCTTCAATGCCGGTCACGCCTTCGGCGAGACCGCCGAGCTGTCCGATCACCAGGTGATCGTGCGCCCCGCCAAGATGCCGGCCGGGAC
The DNA here is from genome assembly GCA_913054115.1 of uncultured Acidimicrobiaceae bacterium. Lineage (GTDB taxonomy): Bacteria > Actinomycetota > Acidimicrobiia > Acidimicrobiales > MedAcidi-G1 > S20-B6. The sequence continues at coordinate 2,359 of CAJXIS010000176.1, forward strand.
CTACACCAACATCAACGGCAACACGGCGTTGGCATGGGGCCTCGTGGCCGCCGGACACCTCTCCGGTCTGCCGATCTTCCTCGGCTCCTACCCGATCACGCCGGCGTCGGACATCCTCCACGAGCTGTCCAAGCACAAGCAGTTCAACGTAGTGACCTTCCAGGCCGAGGACGAGATCGCAGCCATCGGCTCCGCACTGGGTGCCGCCTACGGTGGGCACCTGGGGGTGACCACGACGAGCGGCCCGGGTCTGGCCCTCAAGGGCGAGACCATGGGCCTCGCCATCAGCCTCGAGCTGCCGCTGATCATCGTCAACATCCAACGGGGCGGACCATCGACGGGCCTGCCCACCAAGACCGAGGCGGCCGACCTGCTGATGGCGATGTACGGCCGCCACGGCGAGTCGCCGATGCCGGTTATCGCTGCACGGACGCCGGCCGACTGCTTCGACCAGGCCATCGAAGCGGCCCGCATCGCCATCAAGTACCGCACCCCGGTGATCCTGCTCTCCGACGGCTACCTGGCCAACAGCTCGGAGCCGTGGCTCCTCCCGAACGTCGAGGACCTCGAGCCGATCCCCGTCGAGTTCGCGAGCGGGTTCAACAAGGTCGACGAGAAGGGCGAAGAGGTCTTCTGGCCGTACCTGCGCGACGAGAACATGGCTCGACCATGGGCGGTCCCCGGCACACCGGACCTGATGCACCGCATCGGCGGCCTCGAAAAGGAGGACGGTTCGGGCAACGTGTCCTACGACGGTGCCAACCACGCCCACATGATGGCCCTGCGTGCCGAGCGCATCGCCCGCATCCAGGTCCCCGATGCCGAGGTCAGCGGCGACGCCGACGCCGACCTCCTCCTCATCGGCTGGGGCTCGACATGGGGGGCGATCGCCGCTGCCGTCCGGCGGGTCCGCAGGTCGGGCCGCAAGGTCGCCCACGTGCACCTGACCCACCTCAACCCGATGCCGGCGAACCTCGGCGAGGTGCTTTCGGGCTTCTCGAGGATCCTGGTCCCGGAGATGAACCTGGGGCAGCTCGTCCGGCTGCTGCGCGATGAGTTCCTGGTCGATGCGCAGCCCGTGGCCAAGGTGACTGGCCAGCCCTTCACGCCCGCTGAACTCCAGCAGGTGATTCTGAGCGAACTCGGGGACGACACCTGATGACCGACACGCTGCTTCCCGAGGAGACATCCGAGGATGTACCCGTCACCACACGCGCCGACTGGCAGAGCGACCAGGAGGTGCGCTGGTGCCCCGGCTGTGGCGACTACTCGATCCTGACCGCCCTCCAGCTGCTCATGCCCGACATCGGCGCCCGCCGCGAGAAGACGGTGTTCGTGTCCGGCATCGGATGCGCCGCCCGGTTCCCGTACTACATGAACACCTACGGCATGCACTCGATCCACGGTCGTGCACCCGCCATCGCCACCGGCCTGGCGCTGGCGCGTCCGGACCTCGACGTCTGGGTGGTCGGCGGAGACGGCGACATGCTCTCCATCGGAGGCAACCACCTGATCCATGCCCTCCGGCGCAACATCGACATCAACATCCTGCTGTTCAACAACCAGATCTACGGGTTGACCAAGGGCCAGTTCTCGCCGACCAGCGAGAAGGGCAAGGTCACCAAGTCGTCGCCGATCGGGTCGTGCGCCACGCCCTTCAACCCGGTGAGCGTGGCGATCGGCGCCGAGGCCAGCTTCGTGGCACGCACCCACGACATGGATCGACGTCACATGCAGGAGATGTTCCGGCGCGCCTACGAGCACCCTGGCGCATCCATCGTCGAGGTGTACCAGAACTGCAACGTGTTCAACGACGGTGCCTTCGAGACGATCACCAAGAAAGACGTCCGTGACGACATGCTGATCCCGTTGCGCCATGGCGAGCCGATCCGGTTCGGCACGGAGGGCCAGTTCGGCGTGGCCCGCCACGACGGGGGAGTCGAGGTCGTCGAGGTGGCCGATGTGGGCCTCGACGCCCTCCTGGTGCACGACGAGACACGGTCCGACCCGTCGACCGCCTTCGCCCTGTCCCGCCTCGCCGAGAGCCCCGACCGCCCGACCCCTGTCGGCGTGTTCCGGGCGGTCGATCGGGGCGAGTACGGGGTGGCCATGCGCGCCCAGACCGACCAGATGGCGGCAATGAAGGGCAAGGGCGACCTGTCGGCGCTTCTGCACTCGTTGCCCACCTGGACCGTCTGACACCTCCGACCGGGCCAGACTGTCGGTCATGGCCTGGGCGCTCGATCTCGACGGTGTGGTGTGGCTGGGCACCGAGGACATTCCCGGTGCCGCCGACGCCGTTGCCGCGCTCCAGGACGCCGGCGAGACGGTCCTGTTCGTCACCAACAACTCGGGTCGGCGCGTGGTCGACGTCGAGGCCAAGCTGGCGAGCCACGGCATCGAAGCCCGCGGTGGTGTCATCACCTCAGGCATGGCGGCAGCGGCTCTGGTCGAGCCGGGCGAGGTGGTGCTCGGCATGTGCGGTCCCGGTGCCCGGGAGGAGCTCGAGGCGGTGGGGGCGGTCATCGTCGACGAGGGACCGGCCGACACGGTCGTCGTCGGATTCCACGAGGACTTCGACTACTGGGGGCTCACGGCAGGCGTTCGGGCCATCCTCGGCGGTGCACGACTCCTGGCCACCAACCTGGACGTCACCTATCCGGCGCACGACGGCATCCGGCCGGGAGCCGGATCGATCGTGGCGGCGGTCGTCGCGGCGAC
>CAJXIS010000177.1 GCA_913054115.1 uncultured Acidimicrobiaceae bacterium
CCGTTCCGGTCCAGTGGTGGTGGGAGGGGTGGTGGTGGGAGGGGTGGTGGTGGGCAACTCGAAGCGCGAGCGGGCCTCCTGGGCCGATCGGTCGGAGATGATCCGCCCGGCGCCGACCAGGGCAACGGCCGTGGCCGACATGCCCCCCGCATAGGCGAGAAAGCTCCGGCGGTCGGCGTACTTGATTCGGGGATCTTCGAATACCGGCTCGTCGGCGGGGAGAGGGCGATCCGGGACTCGTGCACCTCCCCTCATCACGGCCAATCCCGCCAGAACCATGAACGTGGCGAGCAGCCAGCTGGGGCCGGTCGATGCGAGGGGGCTGCGGGACATGGCCCACCCGCCGATGGCGCCGAACACCAGCAAGGCGACCGGCAACCTCGAGGGCGTCAGCGAGGACGACAGCGCTCCCAGCAGGAGGGCGACGGCCGTGATGCCGACAAGGAGCAACGGCTTCTGCGCCGTGCCGAGCGTGTTGATCGACGCCCGCACGATGGCCCCCGGCGCCACGTCGATGACGAGGTCGCCGATTGCGACGACCGGCGAGATCAGGCGACTTGACAGGCTCGAGGCGAACTGGCCGACCGCCAGGGCGACGGCCGCAACGAGAAGTCCTGTGGTGAACCCTCGGAGGCGAGCGTCAACGCCCATTCCCGTGCGCATGGTGCGAGCGTAGGAGCCTGAGCGCCTGCCCCTGGGTCAGGTACCGGCGAGCCCGGCCACGAGCCGGTCGATGATCTCGTCGAGCACTTCGGGCGAGGTGCCGAAGTTGAGCCGGACATGGCCGTCGCCGCCCGCTCCGAACTTCGGCCCACTTTCACAGGCCACGCCGGTCAGCGCCCGCAGCCACGTCGATGGGCGGTCACCGGGCTCGAAGGCGGAGAGGTCCAGCCAGGCGAGGAACGTGGATTCGGGGAGGTGGATCCCCACCTCGGGAAGTTCTGCATGGAGGCGGTCGACGAGGCGGTGTCGGTTGGTGTCGAGGGTCGCCCTGAGGTCGTCGACCCATGCGTCGCCGGTGTCCCATGCAGCGATCGAGGCCTCGCAGCCGAAGCGGTTCGGAGCGGTCAGGAGGTTGTCAGGGATCGCGGCCAGGACTGCATGGAGACGCTCGTCGCCACACACCGTGACGGCACATCGCAGGCCGCCGATGGCGAAGGTCTTGATGCCGGACGTGACGGCGATCGTGCAGGAGGCGGCGCCCGGGATCGTCAGCGTCGGCACATGCACGGCCCCCGGGTGGACGAGGTCGTAGTGGATCTCGTCGGACACGATGATGAGGTCGTGCTCGATGGCGAGTTCGACGATGCGGGTGAGTTGCGCTGCCGTCAGGACCCGTCCGGTCGGGTTCTGCGGATGGCAGAGGAGGAGCAGGCGGATCGACGGGTCGCCCTCGAGCAGCGCCTGGAGGTGGTCGAGGTCGTAGTGCCAGCCGGCATCGTCACGCACGAGGTTCCACTTGACGACCTCCCGCTCCGTGGTCGGGCCGAGCTCATGGAACGGGTAGTAGACGGGGTCGGAGAGCACGATCTTCTGGTCGGGTCGGGTGAACGCCTGAACGCTCGCCCAGACGCCCTGGACCACGTTGTTCGTCGGGCGGACCAGTCCGTCCTCGGGCGACCAGCCGTGTCGCCGAGTGGCCCAGCGACAGAACGCCTCGACCATGGATTCGTTGGCGTCGTGGTAGCCGTAGGCGCCGGCATCGACCAGCTGTCGCAGCCGTTCGTGCACGGCGGGCGGTTGCCCGAGGTCGTGCTCGGCCACCCAGGCGGGGACGACGTCGGAGTCGTACTTGGTCCACTTGACGACACCCGCAGCCCGCCGCGCAGCGCGATCGACGATGTGGTCAGAAGGGAGGTCAGCAGGGAGGTCGGCAGCGAGGCCAACGATGTGGTCGGCAGCGGGGTCGGGAGGGAGGTCGGGAGGGAGGCCAACGATGTGGTCGGGAGGGAGGTCGGGAGGGAGGTCGGAAGGGAGGCCAACGATGTGGTCGGCGGCGGGGTCGGCAGGGAGGGATTCAAGCATCAGGCGATCGTAGGCGGCTATGGGGCCTCGACCGTCAGCACGCCGTAGGCGTCGAGGCGCGGAATCGTCACCTGGATCTGGCCGTCCGCGACGCTGAAGTCGAGGGATTCTCCTCCGGGATTGTCGGGAGTGGTCCAGCGGACGACAGAAGGCGTGTCGGATGCGGACGGGAAGCTGATCGGGGCGTCTTCGACGGGTCGCATCGTGTCCGACTCGGCGTCCCAGTCGAAGTTGACCAGGTGGAGGACCTCGCGCCCAGAGGCGTGGTCCCGGAAGCGGTGCACGTGGACGAGGGGACCGAGTTCGGACATCGGGTCACGGGTCTCGAACGCGTCGCGCAGTTCGCGCTGGAAGTCGGCCAGTTGGGAGGGCGCCAGGTCGCCGTCGTAGCGCGACGCCAGGTTGTCGCCACCCGGGAGCATCAGGACCTCGCCGGTCCAGGTGATCGACCGTTCGCCCTGATCCGGATAGGCGAAGTCCCGCGTCCCGGCCTCGCCGAAGACGACCAGCCGGCCGCCGCCATCGAGATAGCCCTGCAGGTTGGCGACTTCGGCATCGGTCATGTGCCGGGTGTCCGGGAGCACGATCAGGGAGTAGTTGGCGAGCTGTTCGGGCGTGACCTGCCGGTCGACCCAGCGCACCGTGCCCGGCCCCATGTCGGGATCGCCCTGGTAGAGGACGTCATAGGAGAGGTGGCTGTCCTCGAGCAGGCGGGCGGCGCCGTAGAACGTCCCGACCTCGACCGGTGCCCGACCGACGTCGCCCATGTGGTTGCCGAGCGAGTAGTAGAGGCCGACCTCGTTGTCGGTGGCGGTGAACAGTCCCGGGTCCGACTGGATCAGGTTGAAGAACCGGTCGACGGCGTCGTTCGAACGGGTGTCCTGCGACTGGGCGACCCCGCCCGAGGCGTAGACGTCGGCGAGGAACGTGACCGTGAGCGGCGTGTCGCTGTCGCCATGGGGGGTCAGGGCCTGTCCCGGGTAGAACATCGGCGAGAAGCGCCTGCCCATGCCGGCCATGGCCTTGAAAAACGACGTGAAGTTGCGCTCCGGCCAACGAGCGTCCCGTGTCGACAACTCGCCCATCGGCAGGTCGGCGACGGCTGCGGTGACCGCTGCGTTGCCCCAGCCGAGGCCGTTGTAGCCGTTGATCGAGAGGTACCAGGGCCGGCCCGCCTCGGCGCCGGCCGCCTTGCCGGTGTCGCTGATCGCCTCGTAGACCTCGCGTAGCCGCATCCGGTTGAAGTAGTCGAGGTCCGACGGGGTTTCCGAGATGACGAGCCCGACCAGCGGCTGTGCCCTCGCGACCGTGTCACCAAAGGTGAACTTGAAGGTCTCTCCGGTCCAGGTCTCGCCGGCCTCGACCGGGCGACCGAGCACCTCCGACCACCAGCGCGCCGTGAAGTACTGGCCGGGGTCCGACTGCGTGTCGACGAAGACCGGCATTGCCTTGATCTCCTCCAGCCAGTCGAACGTGGTGATGTCGCCGATCCCCTTCGCCGCCAGCTCATCGGGCGTGTAGCGGGCCTCGAGATAGTCGCGGAAGCCGGACATGACCGCAGGCCCGAAGTCGTGCGCCCGCCCAGGCCCGAGCGACCCCCAGCCCTCGTCGAAGGCGATGCCCGTGGTGCCTGCCCCGACCTGGGTGCGGATCACGCCGAGCATGAACTCCAGCCAGTTGTCGGAGGCGTTGCTCAGCCGCGGCGGCCGGACCCACCCGTTCTCACCGGGGGTGGGGTCGAAGCCTGTCTCGCCGTCGAAGTCGGTCGTCAGGCCGTCGACCATGATCGACGGATAGTCCTCGACGATGCCCTGCCAGCCGGCCACCCCCTCCTCCACCCAGCTGAAGGGGTGGTAGGTGAGGTAGACCCGCCCGGCTTCGGTGTACAACTCGAGGCAGGCCCGCATGAATGGGGTCGCGTCCTCGTCGGTGATCAGCCGCGGGCAGGCGTCCCAGGCCCCGTCGAGGCGTACCGCCGCCTCATCCGCCGGGTCGTCGGACAATTCGTTGCCGAGCACGAACGTCGCCCCCGGGTAGGGGTCGGGGAGTGGTGCCGGCGGCCCGAGCGGCTCGATGCCCGTGCAACGCATGTCCTCGAGTCGGACCGATTCGGGAGGAGCGCCGATCGGCCACGGGTAGTCACCGTTGCCGCAGCGGGTTTCCCCGCTGAAAAACACATCGGTCAGGTCGGCACCGCGCAGGTCCGAGCCGAACAGCGAGAACTCGAGGTTCTGCCCGCTGAGGTCGGCACCCCGCAGGTCGGCCCGTTGGACACCGGTGTCCCACTGGCCGAACCGGGCGCCGACGAACGAGGCATCGGAAAGGTCGGCACCGGCGAGGTCGGTCTCCCAGAACACCGAGTTGGCGAGGTTGCTGCCGCTCAGATCGGCCCCTCGGAGGTCGGCGTAGCTGAAATCCGAGCAGGACAGGTCGAGGCCCGAGAAGTCCATGCCGGCGAGGTCCATCGTCGAGAAGTCGCGTCCGTCGCTGCAGTTGTGCAACAGCACCTGTTCGAGTCCGTTCAGTCCGACGTTGTTGCACTGCTTCTCCCGACTCCCGTCGAGGTAGGACCCGAGCAGGTACCACTCGTCCTGTTGGCACATGGTGTGGGAGAAGCGGTCGCTGCCGGAAGACTCAGGTGGCAGGTGCGAGACGAACACGAAGCCCGACAACTGGGTGAATTCGTCGACGAGCGCGCCGTCGAGGTCGGCGTACTCCAGGTCGGCGCCGCTGAAGTTCGCACCGCGCAGGTCCGCTCCGGTGAAGTCGGCACACCGCAGGCTCTCGTCGATGAAGTCCTGCCCGGAGAGATCCTGCCCGGAGAGGTCGCTGCCCTCGTCCGGCGGGCAGTTGGCGGCGATGGCGGCCTGCATCGCCCGGTGGGTGGGCCAGATGGTGGGGTCGAACGGTTCCGGCCAGGGTGCGACGGGAGGCCCCGGCACCGTGGTGGGAGTGGGAGTGGAAGTGGTGGTGGGAGTGGGAGTGGGAGTGGGAGTGGGAGTGGGAGTGGGAGTGGGAGTGGGAG
>CAJXIS010000178.1 GCA_913054115.1 uncultured Acidimicrobiaceae bacterium
CCTTCTCGACGACCTGGGGTTCTCTGACTTCGGCTGCTTCGGGTCCGAGATCGACACACCGGTGGCGGATCGGTTGGCGGCGGAGGGGCTGCGGTACACGAACTTCCACGTGACGCCCGTGTGCTCGCCGAGTCGCGCCTGCCTACTGACCGGACGCAACCACCACACGGCGGGGATGGGAATCGTCGCCAACCCCGAGGTCGGCTACCCCGGCTACCGGGGAGTCGTGCCGAGAAGCACCGCGATGTTGGGCGAGATGCTGAAGCCGCATGGCTACAGCAGCTACATGGTCGGCAAGTGGCACCTCACCCCGATGCGGTTCTTCAACGGCGGGCCCTACGACAACTGGCCGATCAACCGCGGCTTCGATCGGTTCTACGGCACGCCCGGCGGTGGAACCCACCAGTTCCGGCCAGCACTGATCGAGGACAACCACTGGGTGCGCACACCCGACGACGAGGACTACCACTTCAGCTCCGACATCGTCGACAAGGCGATCGACATGGTGCTCGATCACCGCTACGGCAACCCCGATCGGCCCTTCTTCTCCTACATCTCGTTCTGCGCACCGCATTTCCCGCACCACGTGCCCCGCCCGTACGTTGACAAGTATCTCGACCGGTTCCGCAAGGGCTGGGACCAGACCCGCATCGATCGCCTCGAGCGTCAAAAGGAGCTCGGCATCGTCGAACCCGACACGGAACTCCCGCCGCGGAACCCGGGCGTCAAGGCCTGGGACAGCTACGACGAGCGTTCCCGAGAAGCGATGGTTCACCTCCAGGCCGCGTTCGCCGGGATGGTCGACCACACCGACGAGCAGATAGGCCGGTTCATCGACATGCTCGAAGAGCTCGGCGAGCTCGACAACACGGTCGTCATGCTGTTGAGCGACAACGGTGCCAGCCAGGAGGGCGGCGAGGTCGGCTCGCTCTTCTCGATGAGGGTCTTCCAGGGCGGGTTCGACCCTCCCGCCGAGATCGACGAGATCACCGAAAACCTCGACACGATCGGATCCGGGAACTGGGCCAACAACTACGCCCTCGGATGGTCGATGGCCGGGAACACGCCGCTCAAGCGCTGGAAGCGAGACACGCACGGCGGCGGGGTCCATTCGTCACTCATCGTCCGCTACCCGGAGAAGATCAACGACCCGGGTGGCGTGCGGCGTCAGTTCCACCACGCGGTCGATCTCGTGCCGACGCTGTTCGAGCTGATCGGCATCGACGAACCCGCGACGGTCAACGGCGTGGAGCAGGTGCCGATCGCCGGCGAGAGCTTCGCGTACACCTTCGATCAGCCAGATGCGTCGACGCCGAGAACCGTCCAGTACTTCGAGTTCATGGGGCAGCGGGCGATCTGGCGCGACGGGTGGAAAGCCGTCACCCACCACTCCTTCAGCGTGGACTTCGACGACGACGTGTGGGAGCTCTACCACCTCCACGAAGACTGGAACGAGATCCACGACCTTGCCGAGGAGCGGCCCGAGCTGCTCGCCGACCTGATCGAGACGTGGTGGGCCGAAGCCGAGAAGCACGGAGCCCTGCCACTCGGCGCCACGGTAAACGGGATCGTCGGAGGTGGCGGCCCCATGGGCGGCGGCGGCCCCCCGCGACGGCCGAGGAAGGTCGGCGCGGCCGAGATCAGGGAGCGCCCTCGCGAAGCGTCCGACACGGACTCACAGGGGGCCCTCGAGTTCGAGCTCGGCACCGGCTGAGATCTCTACGACTCACTGCCGGAGGCCTTCCACCGGCTCGACGTGGAAGCGTTCGCATGACCTACCAACACAGAGGAGCAAAACATGTCGCACAACGGCACATGGAACATCAGCGTCACGGGTCCACAGGGATCACGCGAGGCAACACTCGACCTGCGTACCGACGAGAACGGCTTGGCCGGGAGCGTGACAGGCGAACAGGGTGAGCAGACGTTCGAGGGCGGGACCATCGACGGCGACGATCTCGCCTGGACCATCGACGTCACCACGCCGATGGCGCTCACGCTCGAGTTCGCGGTGACCGTCGGCGGTGACACCATGAATGGAACGGTGAACCTGGGCGGGATGGGCCAGGGGACGCTCTCCGGCACCCGGGCCTGAGGCGGGTTCGGAAGTGACCGAACTGCTGACCCTCGACCGCGTCGACGACGTCTTCGTCCTCACCCTGACCCACGGGGACAATCGCTTCAACAAGGACTCCGTGGCGGCGATCAACGCCGCGTTCGACGCGGTCGATGCCTCCGAAGGGCCGGCCGCACTCGTGGTGACCGGCACGGACAAGTTCTTCTCGAACGGGCTCGACACCGAGTGGATGATGGGCCCGGGCATGGAGGCCGGCGAGACGCGGCCGATGGTCGCTGACCTCCACGGGCTGTTTCGCCGCACCCTCCTCGCGCCCTACGCCACCGCGGCCGCAGTCAACGGCCACGTCTTCGCCGCGGCGGCGATGTGGTCGGCGACCTTCGACTTTCGGGTGATGCGCGAGGACCGCGGCTACTGGTGCCTGCCGGAGGTCGACCTCGGGATGACGTTCAGCGGTGGGATGATGGCGCTCATCCGGGATCGTCTCCCGACGATGGTGAGCCACCGGGCCATCGTCACCGGCGACCGCTACGGCGGTACCGAGTGTGTCCGCCTCGGCATCTACGAGGAGGTCGCACCCGAGGGCGAGGTGTTGGGCCGGGCGATCGCCTATGCCCAGGCCCACGCCCACCAGCGGGGCGATGTCCTCGGCCAGATCAAGGCGAACCGCCATCACGAGGTCGCGGCCGCCCTCCAAGCCGAATCCGACAAGCGGTAAGGGCTGAGGGATGGATCTGCCTCGTTACGACGAAAAGGCGGTGGCCGACACCTACACCATGGTCACCCGACCTATGAACGACACCCTGGCTGAATCGGTGGGAGGGGCGGGATGAACCAGACGACCAGGCATGTCCTCGTGGTGGGCGGCGGCACGGCGGGCTCGGTGCTGGCGGCCCGCCTCAGTGAAATCCCGACACTCTCCGTCACGCTGCTCGAGGCCGGGCCTGACCATGACGCGTACGACTCGGTCATCCTCGAGCCGGTGCGTGCCACGGATGCGTGGGCGGGGGCGGCGCCCATCGCAGAGAGCATGATGGCCACGGCGACCGGCGCGATCCGGACGCTCCAGGGACGGCTCCTCGGCGGGACGTCCGCGGTGAACGGGCTAGCCACGCTCCGGGGCCTGCCGCCCGACTACGACGCCTGGGCGGCGGCCGGCCTCGACGGCTGGGGCTGGGACGACGTCGTCGACACGTTCATCGCCGCGGAACGAGACGTCGACTTCGGCTCGTCGGCCATTCACGGAAGTTCCGGCCCGCTGCCGGTGCGGAGGTGGCGCCGGGACGAGCTGAGCCACGCCCAGCGCGCGTATCTCGACGGCATGGCCGAGATCGGCGAGCCAGTCGTCGGCGATGTCAACGACCCGTCCCAGCTGCCCGGCATCGGCGTGTTCCCGGTCACGATCGACGACGCGGGTCAACGGGTGAGCACGAGTCTCGCCTACCTGACGTCGGAGGTCCGAGCGCGCGAGAACCTCGCCGTCCGCACCAACGCCGAGGTGGCGACGATCACGGTCAGCGGCGGACGCGCCACCGGCGTCACCCTCGTCTCCGGCGACCACATCGATGCCGACGAGATCATCGTCGCAGCCGGTGCCATCTGGTCGCCAACGCTGCTGCTCCGCTCCGGCGTTGGGCCGGCCGAGCAGCTCACGCAACACGGCATCACGGTCCACGCCGACCTGCCTGTCGGCGCCACCATGAGCGATCACCTCGGCCCCGGGATTCCCTACCACCACGCCGGTCCCCGAGGCGGTGCGGCCGGGCCGGCCGGGGTTGTGTTGGTCGGCGCGTCGAACGGGATCGACGTCGACTACCACGCGTTCCCCGTCGCCCCGCCGTCGGGCGGCGACGCGACCGTGTTCATGATGTCGGTGTTCCTGCTGCGCTCCAGCGGGAACGGAAGCGTTCGCCTCGGGGACACGCCCGAGGCCGACCCGATCGTGACCGCGCCGCCGCTGCCCGACGACGCGCCCGACCGACTCCGCCACGGCTTCGATCGCCTCGTTGCATGGGAGCGATCCGCTGCCGCCCGGGCGCTGGGTTGTCAGCAACTGATGCCCCTCGACCTCGCGGCGCCCGACGCCGTCGGCGTCGCCCTCGAGCGCAACACCATGAGCTACGGCCACATGACCAGCACGTGTCCGATGGGGTCGGTGCTCGACGCCGACTGCCGGGTGCTGGGAGTCGACGGTCTGCGGGTGGTCGACGCGTCGGTGATGCCCACGATCCCCTCGGGAAACACGTACCTCGGTTGTGTGATGGTGGCGGAGCGTGTCGCCCGCAAGATGAAGGTTGCCGCGCACTGAACGGAGCAACTCACACACCCTTCGTGAGCTACGGCTTGTGGCCCGGTCCGGATCTCAGCGCTCGGGGGCCTTTGCCCTACAAGGAAGATGTCGGGGGTTCGAGTCCCTCTGCGTCCACTCGTCGTTGTCGAAATCACAACAGAGCGTCGGAGGAGTTGAGGGGAGCCCCTCGACGCTAAAGACGTCGACGGTCATGCTCTCGCCAGGGGCGTAGGCGCTGATGCGTTCGTCAAGGGTCTTTTCTGCCACCGAGCTCACATCTCCGTTCGGCGCCGGGCCGGTCGCCGTATCGGCCATCGGCGTCGATGTCGAGGCTGACCTTGCTGCTTGTGGCGGTCTACAGGGCTGGTGGCGGGACTGTCGGAGGGCGGCGATGTCACTTCCGAGATCTGGCAGCTCCTCAACCAGACCCTGTTCCGCAGGCTGTGATGGCGTTGACTGGGGGCGTTCAAGTCCCCCCTCCGACACCATCAGAACTCACTGTTCCTCGCCGAGATCAGATGACATCTGAGAGACTTACGTCCATGAACTGGAACTATTGAGTGGAAGTGAAATGAAATCTCCTATGCATGACAGGATTCAGCCCCATTCGACCGTGGCCGTGATCGGCGCTGGGGCCTCGGGTATCGCGGCCA
>CAJXIS010000179.1 GCA_913054115.1 uncultured Acidimicrobiaceae bacterium
GGTCAATGCCGCCGGCGGCGGCGACTCCGGCGCCCCGCAGGTCCATCACAACCCGGTGCCACGCGACCTGTACCACACCGACTGGGTCGCCGATCGGGCCCTGGCCTGGCTCGACGGGCTCGACGACGAAGAGGACTGGTTCTGCTGGCTGAGCTTCCCCGACCCGCACCACCCATGGGACCCGCCCACCTCCGAGCTGCACCGGGTGCCATGGCGCGACCTCGACCTCCCCGAGGGCTATCCGGAGGACCAGGGGGAACGCGAGTCGCGCCTCGATGCCAAGGGGGCGCACTGGCGACGCTGGTACGACGGGGACCTCGTCTCGAACTACGAGGCACCGGCCCACTGGGTCCCGGCCACGCTCACCACCGACCAGGTACGCGAGGTCAACGCCATGGCCCACATCGAGAACGAGCTGATCGACGAGGCCCTCGGCCGCGTCCTGGCCCGGATCGGGCAGCGTGGATGGGGCGAAGACCTCGACGTGCTCTACACGACCGACCACGGCGAGTTCCAGGGCGACCACGGGCTGCTGTTCAAGGGCCCGTACCACGTCGATTCGCTGATGCGCCTGCCGCTGTTGTGGCGGCCGGCACCCTCGTCGGAAAATGGCCATGGGAGGGGCGCCGTCGTCACCTCACCGGTCGGCCTCCTCGACCTGGCACCCACCTTCTGCACCATCGCAGGCCTCGACGTCCCCGAGTGGATGGACGGGGTGCCGCTGCCACGCGACGAGGTCGAAGCCGCCGCTCAGGGACGCGAGCGCGTTCTCACCGAGTGGGACAGCGCCCACCCCAACGGCACCGAGGTGCACCTCCAGAGCATCTACCGGGACGGCCTGCTGTGCACCCGCTACGAGGAGGGCACCTGTCACGACGGGACCGAGGGTGAGCTCTTCGACCTGTCCGAGGATCCGCTGCAGGCCGTCAACCTCTGGGACGATCCTGCCCGACGCCCACTTCGCGATGACCTGCTGACCGACCTGGACGAGAGCCTGCCGCCCCGGCCGGCCGTCCGACGACGGGCCGAATCGGTCGTCTGAGGCGCAGCTGGTCCGGCAGGCGGCCTAGGTGGCCGATTCCCCGGCGGCGATATCGATCTCGAGGGCCCCTGCCTCGATCAGTTGCTCGACCCTGACAGGGTCCATGCCCAGCTCGTTGATGCAGATACTGCGGGTGTGCTCGCCGAGCCCCGGTGCCGGCCCGAGGAAGGGCGTCGTCATCACGGTGCCCCGGAAGCACGGTCCGTCGAGGGTGAGCGGGCCGAGCGGCGGCTGTTCGACCTCCGGGAAGAAGCCCCGGCCGATGAGGTGCACATCCTCGAGTTGGTCGACCGTGGTGGCGACCGGGGCGGCCGGGATGCCGTGTCGCCGGCAGTCGGCCACCACGTCCTCCCGGGAACGCTCCGCCGTCCAGGCGGCCACGCCGTCGTTCACCGCACGACGATCGGCCAGGCGGGTCTCCGTCGAGGCGAAGCGCTCATCGGCCGCCCACGTCGGGTCGCCCATCGCTGCCCGTAGCGATGCCCAGTCGGCGTCGTCACGCACGCAGATCACACACCAGCGGTCCTCGCCGGCGCAGGGGAACACGCCCCAGGGTGCGCCGCGGAGCGAGTCGTTGCCCATCGGGCGAACCGAGCCGGGAGCCAGCCCCTCGGCGAGGAAGAGGTCGCCGAGCGTGGCCATGAGCGCCTCGACCTGGGCGATCTCGACATGGGCACCGCCCCGACCCCGGTTGCGGGCGAAGAGGGCAGCGGTGGCGAACAGGGCGCACACCCTGCCAGCCAGATGGTCGGGGTGGATGGCCGGGCTGCCCGGTGGGGGGTCTCCGTCGTCGAAGTTCCACAGCCAACTCAGGCCGCCCACGCTCTGGATGGTCGGTCCGTAGCCACTCCAGTCGGCGAATGGACCCCGGCTGCCCATGAGCTGGCTGCTGACCATGACCACACCGGGATTGGTTTCGACGAGGTCCTCGTAGGCCAGGCCGAGGTCGGCCATCTTGCCGGTGGAGTTGTTCTCGATCACCACGTCCGCCCACTTCACCAGCTCCCGCACGACGGCGATCCCGTCCGGGTGCTTGAGGTTGGCCCCGAACCCCCGCTTGCTGCGGCTCGACGAGGCGAACGCCGGCGTCATCTCGCTCCCCATGACCAGCCGGATGAAGTCGGGGTAGGTGCGGCTCTCGACCTTGACCACGTCGGCGCCGTACTCGGCGAGCATCCGGCCGCACTCCACGCCCACTCCGCCGTGCCCGAAGTCGAGGACCCGGAGTCCCTCGAGCGGGAGGGGAGCAGGAGCAGCCACTTCGCTGGCTTCCGCCGGGCCAGACCCGGCGAAGGCCGCCTCGTGCTCGCCGGATGCCGGTGACCGGAAGGCATAGCCCGAGCGTTCCCCGTCGATCTCGCCGAACCCCGCCATGGTGGGACCGACGACGCCTGGCGCCACCTCGACGTCGATGAAGCTGCCCCGTGCGGCGAAGTGCTCGCTGCGCAGTACCTCGGCGGGCTCGAGCATGGGGAGGGCGACGATGCCCCGCCGCTGGGCCTCGACGGAGCCCTCGATCTTGGGACGGTCCGCCCAGTGCTCCCAGAACAGGGGGTTCAGCACGTCCATGTTCATGAGACGGCTGAAGGTGCTCTCCCAGTACTCGTCGGCGAACGCCTCCGGCGAGCCCATCCACTCCCAGAGCGCCCGCCACTGGCGGGGGGCGAGCACGACCTGCCTGACCATGCCGTCGGCGCAGGGGATGTTGGGATACATCACATTGTCGCCCGACCGGACGGTCTGTGGGACGCCGCCGTTGCGCAGGCTGTACGCCGCACCGGGGATCGCCCAGGTGTTCATCTGTGCGAGGACCTCCAGGGCGGAGACGTCGAGGTGCTGGCCACCGGCGCCCCGGTCACGGTGCAGGAGGGCGAGGACCACCGCATAGGCGCCGAGCACCCCGAGCGAGTCATGGGCGACGGAGCCGGGAACGAGCAGTGGCGGCTTCTCGGGGATGCCCGACAGGGACAGCCACCCGGAGCGGGCCACGATCACGTCGTCGGTGGCCACGAGGCCGCTGTCGGGGCCGTCCTGGCCGAAGTCGGTCAACGAGGCCACGACCAGGCCCGGGTTGAGCTCGAGGAGCACGTCGGGGCCGAGTCCTAGCGAGGCCAGATACCCGGGGGCGTGGGACTCGATGAGGACTTCGGCTGATGCCACCAGCGCTCGCAGGCGGTCCCGGTCGTCGGGGTCCTCCAGGTCGAGGATCGTGCCCCGCTTGTTGGTGTTCCGGTAGGCGAAGTACAGCGACGTGCCGTCGGGGGCGAACGGGGGCAGGCTGCGGGACCGTGCCCCGCCCGGAGGCTCGACCCGCAGGACGTCGGCTCCGAGGTCGGCCAGGAGGCGGCCGCAGAGTTCGCCCCGTTCGTCGGCCAGGTCGATGACGCGCACGCCGTCCAGCGGCCGGCTGGCGCCCGTCATGCTGTCGGATCCGGAGGTTCTGCCATGGATGGGGAGTCTGACACGCTGATCCCCGGGGGGAGGACCCGTGCCGGCGGCCGCTCGGGGTACGGTTCGCCCGATGCCTGACCTGCGCGTGCTCTCTCGGACGTTGGTCGTCCTCGCCTCACTGGCGCTGCTGGTTCCGGGCGCCTCGGCCGCCCCCAGCAACGACGACATCCGCGCCGCACGCGACAAGCGTGAGGTCGCCAAGGATCAGGCCGCCTCGTCTGCCGAACTCCTCGAGCTGGTCAAGGCCGAGGACGTCGAGGTGGCCGACGCCCTGCAGGCCCTGGACGACTACGTCGCCCTGCAGCAGGCAAAGATCGCGGCCGCCCGCCAGGCCATCGAAGCGGCGGAGGCAGAGGCGACGCTTCGATGGGTCGAGGCCGAACAGGTGGGCGAGGAGATCGTCGAGCTCCGGGCACAGCTCCAACGCCTGGCGGTCGACGCGTACGTGGGAGCCATGCGGGCAGGCACCCTGCTCGAGGCGGAGGACCTCTCGACCGGCCTTCGGATGGCGGCGATCCTCGATGTGATCACCGGAAACCGCGGCGACCTGCTCGAACGACTCCGCGCACTCGAGTCCGACAGCGAGGACATCGCACGCTCTGCCGACGGTGCGATCATCGACGCCGAGGAGGAAGAACGGGAGCTCGAGTCATCGGTCCTGCTTCTCGCCCGGCGGATCGCCGCCCAGGAGGCGGCCCAGGAGGAGTTGGCGAAGCGCATCGCCGTCCACGAACAGGAGATCCGGGACTTCGAGCGCGAGCAGTACCGGATGGCGATCCTGATCGACAACCTCATCGCCGAGGAGTTGCGCCGTTCGGCGCCGAACCTGACCCAGCAGTCGGCCTCAGGATTCATCTTCCCGGTCGAAGGCAGGATCGGGTCGGGCTTCGGCCCCCGCAAGCACCCGATCTTCGGATCGGTCCGCCAGCACAACGGAGTCGACATGGGTTGCGTGCGCGGGCAGCCCATCTGGGCGGCCAAGGCCGGCAAGGTCATCTTCGCCGGTTGGCGGGACGGCTATGGCAATGTCGTGCTGATCGAGCACGAGGGCTACGTCGTCACTGTCTACGCACACCAGGACAAGCTCTCGGTCTCCAAGGGGCATTCGGTCGATGCCGGCGATCCGATCGGCGAGTGCGGGTCCACGGGCTGGTCCACGGGTCCCCACCTGCACTTCGAGGTCCGGGTGGGCGGCGAGGCCAAGGACCCGCTCCTCGTCCTTCCCGCCTGAGGTCGTTCCCCGGTGCCTGACCGTTCCCGACTGGGCTGGACGGCCGCAGCGGTCAGCACCTGCCTCGGCGTTGCCCTGACCCTTGCCGTGCGCAGCGACGGCCCGCTCCCGGGAGAGGTGGGCCTTGTCCGCTGGGCCCACGACCACACGCCAGGGCTGCTCGACCCCGTGGCCGGCCTGCTCGACGCCCTCCTGACGGACCTGGCCGCCCCGGCGGAGTACGCTCTCCTCGAGGCGCTGGCGTGGTGGTCGTGGGGCCGTTAACCGGCGGCG
>CAJXIS010000180.1 GCA_913054115.1 uncultured Acidimicrobiaceae bacterium
CTGTGCACCGGCGACGGCCTGTGCGAGGAAATCGCACCCGACGTCTTCGCCATGCTCGATGACGGTCTCGCCTACGTGAAGGACGGCGACAAGATTCTCAGCGATCCCGGTGGCGCCGAGGCCGTCGCACCGATCCCCGAGGCACTGCTCGAGGCGACCATCGAATCCGCCGAGGAATGCCCCGGCGAGTGCATCTTCATCGAGATCGACTGAACCCGACATCTGATCGAACGCACCGGGAGGCCTTCGGGCCTCCCGAGCCATTTTTGGGGCCGTCGGCTTCAGCGACAGTCGGTGGGCGGCACCGGTCGGTCACCCACCTCGTCGAGCAGTGCCCTGAGTTCACCGGCCTGTACGGCGAACGAGGTCCCGGCATCGCCACGGGAGTTGGCGAACATCACCCCCACCACTGCGCCGTCTTCGTCGACGACCGGTCCGCCGGAGTTCCCACGCGCCACGGAACCCTCGAGGAGCAACGCGTCCCTGCCACCTCCGATGTCGCCGTAGATGTCCTCGCCGGTGGCCCGGATCGCCTGCTGCACGATGAGTTGGCGTTCGATGGGCTGGCTGTCGTCGTCGAAGGCGACCAGTGCGACCGCAGACCCCACGACTGCCGATCCGAGGCTCAGGGGCTCGCCGAGGTCCTCGCCGACCCGGAGCACCGCCAGGTCGGACACTGGGTCGAATGCCACGACCCGGCTGCTCACCTCGGAACTGCCGACGCGCAGGATCGGCGACTCGATGCCGGCCACGACGTGCGCACTCGTGGCCAGCAGGTCGGACGCCACCAGGAAGGCGGTGCCCACCTGGGCCTTCCGGCAGTCGAGGCCGCGGACGGAATACGTGGCGGCACGGGTGGCGGCCAGGACAGTCGCAGGAACCTCGGTCGCTACAGGAAGGGGGACAACGGTCGTCGATGTCGTAGAGGTCGACGTGGAGGTCGATGTCGTGGCCGTCGATGTGCTGGTCGATGTCGTGGCCGTCGACGTGGTGGTCGATGTCTCCGAGACCGGCGGCCCGCTTCCCCCGGAACAGGCACCCATTAGCAGCACCACGACCATGGCGGCGCCGGCTGCGGCACCGACGCTGGCCATGTGCCCAGGAGTCGCGCGTGGCTGAGGAATCCGGTGTGGCCGACCATGCGGTGGGCCGGGCGAACCGCAACGCCCTCGATGTGCCAACTCCGATTCGTCACCTCGAGCGTCTCAGCGAAGGCGAACCCGTGCTCCTCGAGCGACTCCCGGAACCTGGCTGCCTGCACGATGCTCGGTGTGTAGGCGAGGATGATCCCGCCGCGTCGAAGTGCGTGCGCCGCATGGGGCACCACCTGCCACGGTTCGGGAAGGTCGAGCAGGACACGGTCGAGGTCCGTCTCGTCGATGCCCTCGTAGACATCGCGGATGTGCACGTCGTAGCGGTCGAGGACGGCTTCTCCGAGCATGGCCTCGACGTTGGACCCCGCCCGCTCTGCGAAGTCCTCGCGGATCTCATAACCGGTCACCTGCGCACCCGCACGGAGGAGGGTCATCGAGAGTGCCCCCGAGCCCACCCCCGACTCGAGCACGCGGACGCCCGGGTGGATGTCGGCCAGCATCAGGATCGGGCCGAGGTCCTTCGGATAGATCACCTGGGCTCCGCGGGGCATCTTGAGCACGAAGTCGCCAAGGGTGGGTCGGAAGGCCACGAAGGATCCGCCGCGGCTCGACCGCAGCCGGCTGCCGTCCGGAGACCCGATCAGGTCGTCGTGATCGACCACGCCCGTATGGGAGTGGAACTCGCCACCGGCGGCGAGGGTCACGAGGTAACGACGGTCCTTGCGGTCCACGAGCAGCACACGGTCGCCTGCTTCGAACAGGTTGCTCATGCCGACACCCCGTCGGTCCTTCGTCGGGTCAGGGCGACCGGTGCGTCGCCAACCGGCGCACGCTCCCCGGTGGCGCGTTCGACGAGGCGGCAGAAGGCACAGACCTCGCCGTTTGCGGGGCTCCCACAGGTTGCGCAGGTTCCCAGCCCCTTGTCGCCCACCTCCATCCGGTCGCGGAACATGCCCGACGCCCGGTCCAGGAAGTTGAAGTAGAAGGTGTGCCGGGTGCCAGGCGACTGGGCCTCGACGGCGTTCAGGGCCGCCTTGTAGCCCAAATGGCGATTGCCCCCGGCCATGGGGCACTCCTCGACCTGATAGTCGATCCCGCGCAGCACGCAGTAGGCGGCGGTCTCCCGCTCGCCCAGTCGGACCAGCGGCTTGACCTTGCGGGGGAAGCCGCTTCCGGCAGGCAGGACCGGCAACTGTCTGGCCAGGTAGTCGAGCTCCCAGCGCAGGACGTTGCCGAAGAGCACGGCGGCCTCGTCATCGAGGTTGTGCCCGGTGGCGAGAACGTCGTAGCCGCCGTCACGAGCCGCCTGGTCGAACAGGTGCCGCTTCGAGAGGCCGCAGGCGCTGCAGGGTGGCCGCCTCGCCGCACGTGCGCCCTCCGGGACGCCGAAGCCGTGCTCGGCCCGCAGGTCGACCTCGAGGAGGCGGAGGCCGCGCGTGGTGGCGAAGTCGCGCGCATGGCGTCCAGAGACGTCGCTGTAGTCGCCGATGCCGAGCCCCAGGTAGAGACCGTCCGTCTCATAGCCCAGGTGGAGGAGGATGTCCCACAGGGCGAGGGAGTCCTTGCCCCCGGAGACGGCCACGAGCACACGGTCGCCCGGCGCCAGCATCTCGAAGGCATCGATCGCCTTCCGGACCTGATCGCGGCACAGCCGCAGGAAGTGCTCCTCGCAGAAGTTGGCGTTGTGTCGACGGACATCGATGACCGCCGGCCCGCGGCACACGCGACACTTCATCTGGCACCACCGGAGATGACCGGGCGGATCTCGACCTCGGCATCGGCTTCGAGACGCGCGTCGCCAGGAACGAGGGTGCCGTCGCTGATCACGAGCACCGTCTCGCGGTCGATGTCGAGCCGCTGCAGCAACGCCACCACGGACAGTGGCCCATCGATTTCGAACACGCGGCTCGGGTTGCGAAGCTCGATCCTCATCGCCCGGAGGGGTCGGAGCCGTTGGTGGCGACCGTGGGCAGGTGGCGGATCTCGATCCCCTCCCCCACCCGGAGACGCTGCCGATGGACCACCGGGCCGGATCCCGGACGCACGACACGACGAACCAGGCGGCCAAGGGCGACGACGACCAGGATCGCCTGCCAGCCGCGGTGGCCGCCGAGGAGGCCACGACGGAGGCCTCGGCGCAACAGGCTCCCTGCGCCGGCACCCATCAGATGCGCCTGATCTCGACGGTCGTGGTCGAGCGCTGTCCGATGCGGCGTCCCACGAGGTAGGCAGCGCCGAGGAGCAGGGCGCCGACGACGACGGCTGCGGCGAGCAGCGGAATCCGGGCCTCGTCCGCCCGGCCGGTCGCCTCGCCGAACGTGCTGCGGATCTCCGATTCGAGGTCTTCCCGGGTCACCCGGTCGTCGCTCACCCGGTGCCTGCCGATCGTGAAACCCGTTGCAGGGCGATGGCACACAGGACCACGAGGGCGACGGCCACCAGGAGGTACGGCACGAAGGACCAGGTGTCGTCGAGTGGCCCCCAGCCCTGTAGGAGGCGAAGTGACCCGATGGCCGACAGGACGGCACCCACGCCCAGGAGGAGCGACCCCAGCACGCCGAACAGGAGGGTCCGGCCGATCGTGCGCAGCGGGTCGATCGTCTCCTGACGGACATAGCGCTTGAGCAGCGCCGCGAGGTCATCTTCGCTGGTCATGAGGCGTACACGCTATCCCTGCGACCCGTCCCCACCGCCGCCGGCCATGCGGTGGGCGACGACCTCCTCGGCATCGGTGAGGTAGCCGGCGAGCAGGGCCAGGCGATCACCCACCCGCGTCGCAGCCAACAGGCGCTGTCGATCGAACGGACCGAAGGGACCGGTGGCCGCCAGTTGGAAGGTGCCGTGGGCAGGGTCATCGGAACATTCGAAGGTGCTGGCAGCCACCGACTCCCCCAGTTCACTCAGCTGGGCGAGAACCCGCCTGAGGCGTGCGACAAGGCCATGGAAGAGGCCGATCTCCTCAGCCTGGTTCAGGCTGACGTCCGCGATGTCGGGCAGGTCGACGACGAGTGCCGTCGGGTACGGGTCGTCGGGAAGCCAACGAACCACCTGAATCCTCCGGGTTCCCTCGACGACGACGGACCAGCGCCCATCGCCGACCTGGCGTGCGTCGACGATCCGGGCGATCGTGCCCACCTCCGTACGGACCTCGCCGCCACCCACCTCGCTGCCCCGCTCGATCAGGACGACCCCGAACCGGCGGGGCCCCTCGAGCAGGTCGGCCAGCATCACCTGGTACCTCGGTTCGAAGACATGCAGCGGGAGTACCGCCGAGGGAAGGAGCACGGCCCCCAAAGGAAACATCGCCTCCCTGCGTCGACCTTCCGGGGACGGTCCTGCGCCCACGGGATCAGCGGGTGACGACGGGATGGGGCTCGAGCAGGGAGATTTCCGGTCCGTCCGGATAGCCCACGAGGGTGAGGACCACCTGGTCGTGGATGGCCCTGATGTTGTCGGGCATCGGGTCGGCGTTGGTCAACACGGCGAAGGTGAGGGATCTGCCGCCCAGCGTCTCGACGCGTCCAGCGAGGCTCACGACATCTCGCAGGGTGCCGGTCTTGGCCGCCACCCGACCTTCTGCGGAGGAACCGAC
The DNA here is from genome assembly GCA_913054115.1 of uncultured Acidimicrobiaceae bacterium. Taxonomy (GTDB): domain Bacteria; phylum Actinomycetota; class Acidimicrobiia; order Acidimicrobiales; family MedAcidi-G1; genus S20-B6. The sequence goes on from CAJXIS010000180.1 coordinate 4,687, forward strand.
CAGCCGATTGCGCATCGTCCCGGACTCGCCGGCAACCGCCAGTCCGGTGTCGAGGAGGCCTTCCGCCCCGGCGACCTGGGTGTCGAGGATCGCCACGAGGAGCGCACAGGAGACCAGGTTGCCGGGATCCAGCCCGGAGCCGTCGGCGCTCGCCGACCCGGAGAGGTCGAGACCGAGTCCCTCGAGTGCCCCGCGCATCGCCGTCAGGCCGGCCGACGTGCTGCCGGGCGCCTCGACGTGGGCGCCAAAGGCCTTGACGAGGATCTCCGCGGTCATGTTGTCGCTGGTGAGCAGCATCTGTCGGACGAT
>CAJXIS010000181.1 GCA_913054115.1 uncultured Acidimicrobiaceae bacterium
GCGGGCCGACCTCGACGACATCGTCCGACCCGGTCCCGGCCGGGAGCCCCGCCACCAGGTCGGGTGCCAGTTCCCGCAACGGCACGAGGACGAACGCCCGCTCGAACATCCGGGGATGTGGAACGACCAGGTCCGGATCATCGACCGTCTCCCCGTCGATCCAGAGCAGGTCCACGTCGAGCGTGCGCGGCCCCCAGCGGACCTCCCGGACCCGTCCGGCAGCGATCTCACAGGCCTGCGCTGCTGCGAGAATCTCGTGGGCGCCGGCAGGGGTGAGGAGCTCGACGACGCAGTTCAGGTACGGGTCCTGCCCGGGGCCGCCGACCGGCGCCGTCTCGTAGACGGGTGACACCGCCACCACGTCCGGGAGCGCCGCGACCGCCGCCCGCAGGTGGCCGAGGCGGTCGCCCAGGTTCGACCCCAGCCCGAGGAACGCCCGGCGAGGCGCCGCTCTCATGCCCGCCGGTGGATTCGGACGCCGCTGGTGCCGAGCGCCTCGGCGACCGGGGGCCGCAACTTGCGCACCGTGACGGTTACGGCTTCTACCCGGTCGACGGCCAGCAGGGCCTCGGCGACCCTTCCGGCGAACCGTTCGAGGAGCGAGAAGCGCTCGTCATCGGCGATCCCGGACACGAGCCCGCAGAGCGATCCGTAGTCGACAGTGTCGGCCAGATCGTCGCTGACGGTTGCCTCGGCCAGGTCGACGTGGACATCGATGTCGAAGGCGAACGGCTGCCGACGCGCGATCTCCTCTGGCAGCACGCCACAGAAGGCCGAGACGCGCAGGTCCCGTAGTTCGATGACGTCGTCTGCGCCTGCCGTCACGAGTCGTCGCCGCCGTCGCCGCCCCTTGCCTGAACCGCCTGCTCGATGATCTTGCGGCCGGGGCTGTCGAGCCGGCGCTCGAGCAGGCGTTCGGTGACCGAGATGACCTGCGGGCCGAGGGGGATCAGGCCACTCCAGAGCAGGTACGCACCCATGAGCCCGCAGACGACGTCGTTGAGTTCGTCACGGTGCACGATCACCCGCCGGCCGTCGGCGGTGAGCGCGACCAGCCGGTCGAGCACCTCCACGAGGCGCTCTGGGCCCTCTTCGGGGCCGCCGTAGGGCAACTGGGCCCACTTGACGGTCAGCTCCTCGTAGTTGCGCAGGTTGTGTTCGCTCGCCAGCAGCGAGACCACGAGGTCGAAGTCGTTTTCGCGCAACCAGATGATCTCCTCCCTGCGGCGCACCTTCCGGTGGCTGGAGCCAACACCGCCGGGGCGTTCACAGACCGCCAGGCGGTCCGTGATGATCCACTTGAATCCGCGGGGCACGATGCCCCGAGCCCACTTGCCTCTCATCGGATCATCGGACCTTGCGCTCGTCGAAGGGCCGGTCTCCCGGCCGTGTGCCCTGCATGATGCCGGGAGAAACCCTCATCCGACCACCTGTGCGGCCTGAACGGTCGATCGGACGTCGTGGGCCCGCACGATGCGGGCACCGCAACGAAACGCCCAGGTGGCGACGGCGATCGAACCCTCACGGCGATCGTCGGGGGGCGTCGGGGCGTCGCTGCCGTCGCTGGCCGCCGCCAGCTCACCGAGGAACCGCTTGCGGCTGGCCCCCACGAGGACCGGCCACCCGGTGTCGACGAGGGCTTCCAGGCCGAGCAGCAGCTCGAGGTTGTGACGCATGGTCTTGCCGAAGCCGATTCCCGGATCGATCCAGACCTCGGAGGCGCCCGCCTCGGAGGCACGCTCCGCCCGCTCCACCAGGAAGTCGCGGACCTCGGTCACGACGTCTTCGTAGACGGGGTGGTCCTGCATGGTCCGGGGATCGCCGAGCATGTGGATGGCCACCCAACCGACACCAAGCTCTGCGGCCAGGGCTCCGAGATCGGCGCTGACGTCGTTGATGATCGTGGCCCCGCCCGCAACGGCGGCCCTGGCGACCTCGGCGTGGCGGGTGTCGATGGATACGCGCACGTTGCCCGCCAGCCCGGCCACGACAGGCTGGACGCGTCTGATCTCCTCGTCGGGTCCGACCGGTTCGGCGCCCGGACGGGTCGACTCGCCGCCCACGTCGATGATCTGGGCGCCCTCGTCGATCAGGCGCAGGCCGTGAGCGATGGCCGCCTCCGGGTCGAGGTAGCGGCCACCGTCGGAGAAGGAGTCGGGCGTGACGTTGAGGACGCCCATGACGGCGCCCGGTCCGTCCACCGGGACAACGGCGGAAGGGTGTGCCATGTCGGCCCGGCCCGGGCTCAGTGCCGACCCGGATCGATGAAGCGCATGGCCTCGAGACGGGTGGACACCTCGGCCCGGAACACGCCGTGCACCGCAGAGGTGACGGTCGTGGCACCGGGTTTCGTCACTCCCCGCATCGACATGCAGAGGTGTTCGGCCTCGATGACCACGAGCGTTCCCTGTGGGTCGAGGGTGCGCTGGATGGCATCCGCTATCTGCGAGGTGAGGCGCTCCTGGATCTGGGGGCGCTTGGCGTAGCCCTCGACGAGCCGGACCAGCTTCGAGAGCCCGGTGATCATTCCGCCCTTCCGGGGGATGTATGCCACGTGCGCCCGTCCGAGGAACGGCAGCAGGTGGTGTTCGCAGAGCGAGTAGAGCGGGATGTCGCGGACCATGACCATCTCGTCATGGTCGACGTCGAACGTCGTGATGAGGTGGTCGGCCGGTTCCTCGTGGAGGCCGCTGCACACCTCGGCATACATGCGGGCCACCCGGGCGGGGGTCTCCTGCAGGCCATTGCGGTCGATGTCCTCGCCGATGGCCTCGAGGATCTCGCGGACAGCTGCCTCGATGCGGTCGAGGTCGACGACGAACCCGTCGCTCACGAACCCGCTCCCGGATCGACTCCCTGGTCGAGCACCCTGATCTCCGTCAGGTTCCGGTAGCGCTCCGCCACATCGAGCCCGTAGCCCACGAGGAAGTCGTCAGGGACCCGGAAGCCGATGTAGCGCAGCGAGGTCTCGTCGTAGACGTCGCTGTCGCGGACCAGCAGCGCGCAGACCTCGAGGCTGGCCGGATTTCGGGACATCAGGTTCTTGCGCAGGTAGTTGAGGGTGAGGCCGCTGTCGACGATGTCCTCGACCAGGATGACGTCGCGGTCGGCCAGATCGAGATCGAGGTCCTTCACGATGCGCACCACGCCCGACGACCGGGTCGAGTGCCCATAGGAAGACACCGCCATGAAGTCGAACTCGACGGGCAGGTCCACGGCGCGGGCCAGGTCGCTCATGAACATGAAGGCGCCCTTGAGCACGCCGATCAGCAGCGGCGCACGACCCGCATAGTCGGCGGTGATCGAAGCTCCGATTTCCCGGACCCGCGTTGCCAGCTCCTCTTCGGAGATGAGGACGCGGCCGGGGGCGAGGAAATCTGAGGAGGCGCTACCCATGGAGCGCGACCCTAGCGGCCGCCATCGTCGCGCCCGCCCTCCGGAACCGGTCGCAGGCGACCCTTCGAGCGTTCGATGCGCAAGCCGCCGGCCACCTCGGTCGCCCGGCCCAAGCCGCCGGCCACGTCGAGCACCCGGTCGACTGCGGCGGCATCGGGCGGTCGTCCGTCGAGCAGCCCGGTGAGCCATCCGCGCAGTGCCAGGCGGGCCAGTTCGGGCGTCAGCCGGGCCAACTTGCGGGCATCGGTCGGATCGACACCCTCGACGAGCCCGTCGAGCAACGCCACGGCCTCGCCGGCGTGTCTGGCGTGTCTGGCCAGAAGCGGCACCGGGTCGCGGTCGGAGACCTCGGCGAGGAGTGGAAGCACCTCGTGGCGGATGCGGTTGCGCACGAACCGGGGGTCGGCGTTCATGGGATCGTCGAGCGGATCGAGGCCGCGTGCGTCGCAGAGGGCCAGGGTCTCGCTGCGCCGCAGGTCCAGCAGCGGCCGTCGGCCTGGATCGCCGATGCCGGCTGCGCCGTGGACTCCCGATCCGCGCAGAAGGTTGAGCAGCACCGTCTCGGCCTGGTCGTCTGCGGTGTGTCCGGTGAGCACGCCGTCGGGCAGGGCGCCGAGGCGTGCCTCGCGTGCACGTTCCTCGAGGTTCGGGCCGTCGTCGACCACCGCGGTGACCGAGACGGCGGCGGCACCCAGCGAGGCGGCGACAGCCGCCACCCGTGCACCCTCCTCGTTGGAACCGGGCCGGAGCCCGTGGTCGACGTGCCATGCGGTGACCGTCAGGTCCGCCTCCACGGCCAGCACGAGGAGTGCCAGCGAGTCGGGGCCACCCGAAACCGCACAGTCGACGGCGGTGCCCGGTGGCGGGAACGTACAGCGGACGAGCAGGTCGGCCGCTTCCATCAGGTGGCGGGGTCGTCCACGCATTCGACGCCCATCAGGTGACCAGGGCGGCCATGCGCGCGATCCAGCGGGAGGGCTCGCCGATCTCGGCCCGGTCGGGCAGGTTGCCCGGACCCTCCCAGGCCCGATCCAGCAGCGCCGTGCCACCCTCGGCCTCGACGGCGGCGATGAAGGCCTCGCCCTGTGCGTACTGCGCCAGCTTCGCCTCGAGTCCGATCGCCTTCTGCAGCAGTCGGACCAGCCCGGTCGCCGAGCGGCGGCGATCACGCATGACCCGGGCGAAGCGGTCGGCGCCCTGTACATGACCCACGCCTGCCCGGTCCATCGTGACGTCGCCGTGTCCCTCGAGCAGGCTCATCAGGCCGGTGATGCGATCGAGGGCCTGTTGCTGATCCGGTCCGACAACCGCTTCGAGGAGTCCGGCGCCCTGTGTTCGCTCGACGCCACCGCGCCTCGAGACCAGGCTCCGGAGTCGATCGACCAGCGGCCCGCCATCGGGGCCGTCCACGTCGTCGTCCACGTCGAGGAGCGATTCGACGAGGCCCAGGTAGTGGCCGCGCATCCAGGGCACGCCCGTGAACTGGGCGCGATGGGTGACCTCGTGGAGTGCCAGCCAGAGCCGGAAGTCGTCGGGAGGGAACGCATACCGGCGTTCGAT
>CAJXIS010000182.1 GCA_913054115.1 uncultured Acidimicrobiaceae bacterium
TCGTTCGCCATCCGGTCGATCGGCGTGTCGGCAATCCCCGCAACAAGGGGCCCGAGCTTCTGGAACCGGTCGAAGCCATCGGCGACCCGGCACTGTGGCCCGAGGAGGCTTCGTGACGGGCGACCGGAGGCGGCCGGCGTGGACCGACGAGTGGACGGGCGAGCACGTGGCCGTGAGGGTCCACGAGGCCCGCCGTCGGCTCGACATGAGCCTGTTGCGTGCGCAGGCACGGCTCGAGACGCCGGCCGTGGACAGGTCGCTGCCCTGGATCGCCGCATGCGCCCTGTTCGTGGCGTTGTCCCTGCTCGCCCTCGCAAAGAGCCGTGACCTCGGCCTCGGGCCAGGGATCGGCTTCCCCCTGCAGGCCATCCACCTGCTCGAGGGTGGTCGCCCGCCGGTGGTGTCCGAGTTGGGGCTCAACCTGTTCGCCGTGCAGGCGGCGTTTCTCTTCGTGCCGATCGCGTTCCTCGCCCGCTCCCTGCCGACGACCGAGATGCTGCTCGTGGTGCAGGCGTTCGCCCTGGCCCTCCCCGTCGTGCCCATCTGGCGCATCGCCCGGGGTCCGGCCAACCTCCGGATCGGCGGAGCCAGCGCCCTGATGGCCGCCTATGCGCTGCACCCGTCGATCCACAACCTCAACCTGGCCGGCTTCCACACCGAGGCGATCGCCCTGCCGGCGCTCTTCCTGGCCTATCTGGCCGGCAGGCGGGGCCAGTGGGTACGGCTGGGCCTCCTGTCGCTGCTTGTCGTCACCGCCCGCGCCGACCTCGGACTAGCCCTCGGGGCGCTGGGGCTCGTTCTGGTGCTCGAGGACCGGCGCCGGCCCGGTTGGATCCTGGCGGCTTCGGGAACGGCGTGGTTCGTCGTGATGGCGATGGTGGTGCAGCCGATGTTCGGCCACGGGGAATACCCGCACCTCGCGGCGTTTGCGGCCTTCGGCGACACGGTCCCCGGCGTCCTCGGCGGCATGTTGAGCGACCCCTTCGGAGTTGTGGGCGAGATGGCCAGTCGGGCGGGCTTCGAGAAGTCGCTCCTGCTCCTCGCTCCGGTTCTCTTCCTGCCGTTGATCCGTCCCCGCTACCTGCTCCCGGTGCTTCCGCTGTTCGGCCTGTACCTGGTGGCCGACGTCTCGGACCTCGGACTCGGCAACCCCCAGCAGGATGTGGCCACGCTGCCGTTCGTCATGATCGCGGCGGCCTATGCGCTGCAGCGCCTCGGACGGCTGGGGGTCAGCCGGGTGCTGGTCGATCGGCGGATCCTGAGCGTCCTCGTGCTCACCGCCCTGGTGTTCTTCGTCAGGGACTCCGCCTCGTCGCCCTACGAGCAGCCATGGGACTGGGGTCGGCGCGACGCCGTCGACACGGCCCGGCTGACCGCAGCCGGAATGGTCGATCGCTGGGACCGGGTGTTGGCGACCCCGACCGTCTTTCCGTTGATCGCCGAGCGGGCCACGGCCCTCGTGCTCGACGACTCCACTCCGTTCCTGCCCGATCCGGAGTTCGTGGCGGACATCGATGTGATCATCTTCGACGAGTCCGCCGCCGGATGGCCACGGTCGAGCATCCGCGGCTTCGGCGGCGTGCTCGGCATGTTGTACTACGAGGAAAGGTTCGCCGAGGAGGGCGTGCACCTCTGGGTGCTGGAACCCTGACCGGGAGGTCGGGAAGCGCTGCTCAGACGACCGACAGGTGTCCGGCGGCCCTGAGTGCAACCCGCAGGGCGTCGGCCACGGCGTCGAGGTCGCCGGCATCGGCGTTCGCATCCGCCGAACCGAAATCCAGGTGACCCATGTGTTCCATGGGGACGACGTGGAGGTGCGTGTGGGGCACCTCGAAACCGGCGATCATGAGGCCGATGCGGGCAGGGGAGAAGGCCTCCTGCGCAGCGCCTCCGATGGCGTGCGCCACGGCCATGCAGTGGGCGGCGACGTCGACCGGCAGGTCCGTCCAGCGGTCGACCTCGGCGATCGGGATCACCAGCGTGTGTCCCCGGTTGAGGGGGCGGATGTCGACCATCGCCACACACACGTCGTCACGCCAGACGAGACGGCCGGGAATCTCGCTGTCGATGATGCGGGTGAAGATCGAGGGCATGCTGGCCTCCCGGCGTCGTCCGGTGGACGGTGTGAACGGGCGGCCATCGTAGGCTCTGGCCCGTGAGCAACAGCGATCAGACGGCGTCGCCCACCGCTCGCACCGGGTGGAGCGGCGTGTGGACCGTTCCCAATGCGATCAGCGTGGCGCGCATCGCCTGCATCCCCTGGTTCGTCTGGCTGCTCTTCGGGGCCGAGAACCGCACGGCGGCGGCACTGCTCCTCGGTGCGCTCGGGGCCACCGACTGGGTTGATGGATGGATCGCCCGCCGGTTCGACCAGATCTCGGAGATCGGCAAGGTCCTCGATCCGACGGCCGACCGTCTCCTGCTCGTCGTGGCGGCACCGGCGATGATCATCGACGGATCGGTTCCTGTCTGGTTCGCCGTGGCGGCACTCCTCCGGGAGGTCCTGATCGGCCTGGCCGCACTCCTCCTGGCCGGCTTCGGCGCCCGCCGCATCGACGTGACCTGGTGGGGCAAGACCGGGACCTTCGCCCTGCTGTTCGCCTTCCCGTGCTTCCTCGCCGGGGAGTCCACGATCACCGGTGGACCGGCCTTCGCTGTTGCCGCCTGGATCTTCGCCATCCCCGGGCTGGCGATCGCATGGTGGGCGGGCCTGGGGTACGTCCCGGAGGGCCTTCGGGCACTGCGGGAGGGCCGGGCAGCCCGGGACGACGCCTGAACGTCGCTCCCAGAACCCACAGGTGACGATGCATTGTGTAGGTTCGGGCGCATGAACGTTCCCCAAGAACTCAGGTATTCGGCGGACCACGAATGGGTGCGGATCCACGATGGCGGCCGGGTCCGCATCGGCATCACCGACTACGCACAGGATGCGCTCGGCGACATCGTGTTCGTCGACCTCCCGGCGGTCGGCACAGCGGTGTCGCCCGGTGCCGTGTTCGGAGAGGTCGAGTCGACGAAGTCGGTGTCCGAACTCTTCGCACCCCTCTCCGGCACGGTGGTTGCCGTCAACGACGAGCTCGATTCGGGTCCCGAACGCGTCAACGAGGATCCCTACGGTGACGGATGGATCTGCGAGATCGAGTTGTCCGATCCTGCAGAGCTCGACGACCTCATGGACGCAGCCGCCTACACGGCGCTGATCGAGGGTTGACCATGTCCGGGACCGTGTGCCCGGGGTGCGGGCGGACCGAGGATGGGGGCGCCAACTTCTGTCCTTCGTGCGGCCACCAGTTGGGCTCCTCGGCCGACGAGACCACCGACACGTTCGAGCTCGACGAAGAGGTTCCCCACGAGGAGGACCGGGCCCGCTTCCCGCACGACTGTGGCCTGTTCGTCGTCGAGTCGGGTCCCAAGGCCGGTGCCCGCTACGGCCTCGAGGCCGAGTTGACCACACTCGGGCGGCATGGCGACGCCGACATCTTCTTCGATGACGTCACCGTCTCTCGGCGCCATGCCGAGGTGCAGCGCACCGGCGACCGCTACCTGGTCCGCGACGCCGGCTCCCTCAACGGCACCTACGTGAACCGTCGACGCATCGAGAGCGCCCTGCTCCAGGACGGCGATGAACTCCAGGTCGGACGCTTCCGGCTCGTGTTCTTCCATGGCACCGCAGACTGATCGACGGACCATGACGGCACCTGCCGCCCTCACGATCGGCGAAGTCATCGAGCGGCTCGTCGAGGAGTTCCCCGACGTCACGGTCTCGAAGATCCGGTTCCTCGAGTCCCAGGGGCTGGTGGAGCCCGGGCGCACACCGTCCGGCTACCGCCAGTTCAGCAGCGAGGACGTCGGCCTCCTGCGATGGGTGTTGCGCCAGCAGCGCGAGCACTTCCTGCCCCTCAAGGTCATCAGGGAGGTTCTCGAGGGAACCGGCGGCAAGGTGCCGGAGCAGGACGATCCGGTCGACGATGCCGAGGTGTCCCCCTTCCGGGAGCGGGGCCGCCCGCGGCGCTTCGTGGGATCCGTCAGCGTCTCGCGCGAAGAACTCGCCACCACGGTCGGCGTCGATCCGTCGGTCGTGGTCCAACTCGAACGGCTGGGCCTGGTGGTCGGCCATGCAGCGGGTTCCGCGATCGTCTACGACGGCGAGGCGCTGCACGTCGTTCGCCTCGCTGCCCGATTCCTCGAACTCGGCGTCGATCCCCGGCACCTGCGGATGTTCCTCGTCGGTGCACAACGCGAGGCCGGCGTGCTCGAGCAGGCGCTGTTGCCGCGCCTGCGCGGCGACGACCGCTCCCGGCGCGAGGTGAGGGCCCAACTCGACGAACTCATCGACGCCGGGAACCAGTTGCGGGAGATCATGCTGCGCCGGTCGCTGGGTCGTCTGGGCGAACAGGCGTAGTCGGTCGCATGGGTGCACCACGCCTCCTCCACGGCTACGACGAACTGGCGCTGCGGGTCCGCGCGCTGGGCGCCGAGATCGCCGACAGCATCGAGCACGACGCTGTCGTCGTCGGCGTGCTGCGCGGCTGCCTCCCCTTCCTCGCCGACCTGGTCCGCGCCGTGGACCGCCGCCTGGAGATCGACTTCCTGTCGCTGAGTGCCTTCGCTCCCGACAGCGGTCGGGTGCGCCTCACCCGCGACGTCGGAATCGACGTGGCAGGCCGACAGGTGCTGCTGGTCGAGGACATGGTCGACACCGGGCTGCGCCTCGACTTCCTCCTGCGTCATCTTCGGGGTCATGAGGCATCGGAGGTGCGGGTGTGCACGCTCTTCGACCGCATCGACCGACGGGTGCTCCCGGTGCCAATCGACCATGTCGGCTTCGTCCTGGAGGAGCCCTTCGTGGTCGGCTACGGCCTCGACCACCGTGGCCTGTTTCGCAACCTGCCGTGTGTCGTCGCCGTCGACCAGGCCGAACTGGAGGCAGATCTCGGTCCCGGCGAAGGCACCCTG
>CAJXIS010000183.1 GCA_913054115.1 uncultured Acidimicrobiaceae bacterium
CGGATCCCGTGGTACCACGGTCGCCTTCGTCCATCCCAAGGGCTCCTTCGGCACCCTCATCGAACTGGTCCAGCTCGCCGGGGAACCTGGCTAGGTCGCGAGACGGAAGGGAGCCGCGCCGTGGAGGTCCATCTCGTTGACGGAACATACGAGTTGTTCCGCCACCACTTCGCAGTGCCATCGCACGTGACCGCCGACGGTGTCGAGGTGGCGGCCACACGAGCGGTGGTCGGCTCGATCCTCGGGATGCTCGAAGGCGGCGCCACCCATGTCGGCGTCGCCACCGACCAGGTGGTCGAGTCCTTCCGCAACGACATGTTCGACGGGTACAAGACCGGCGAAGGCACCCCGCCCGAGTTGTTCGCCCAGTTCCCGCTGCTCGAGGCAGCGCTCGAGGCAGCGGGCTTCCGCGTCTTCGCCATGGTCGAACACGAGGCCGACGACGCCATGGGGGCCGCGGCGGTGAAGGCCGCAGAGGACCCCCGTGTCGAACGGATCCTCGTCTGCACGCCCGACAAGGACCTGGCCCAGGTCGTCGACGACGGGCTCCGCATCGTGCAGTTCGACCGGCGCAAGGACGTCGTCTACGACCGCGACGGGATCATCGAGCGGTTCGGCGTGCGCCCCGAGTCCATCCCCGACTACCTGGCGCTGGTGGGCGACACGGCCGACGGCATACCCGGGTTGCCGGGATGGGGGGCGAAGTCGTCGTCGAAGGTGCTGGCCCGCTACCTCCACCTCGAGGAGATCCCGGACGACGCCGACGACTGGGACGTGACCGTGCGCGGCGCCGCCCGCCTGGCGACGGCGCTCGCCGAGGGGCGCGACGACGCCGATCTCTACCGGCGGCTGGCCACGCTCGACCTCGACGCCCCGGTCATGGACGACGTCGACGAACTCCGCTGGACCGGCCCGCAGCCCCACTTTGCCGAGGTGTGCCGGTCCCTCGACGGTCCGCGCCTCGCCGAGCGGGCCGACCGAATCGCGGCCGCTCGAACCTGATCCGGACGCCTCGCTACGAACCGACCGCTTCCGGTCGCTACCCTGTGCCCCCGATGGTGCAGCATTCCATGAGCGACCGGCTCGACGATCTCCGCAAGCGACGCGAAGAGGCACTCCACGCCGGATCCGAACGAGCGGTCGAACGCCAGCACGCCAAGGGCAAGTTGCTCGCCCGCGAGCGCATCGACTACCTGCTCGACGACGGCTCGTTCAACGAGCTCGACCAGTTGGTCCGCCACCAGGCCCTCGACAGCGGCATCGAGGAACGTCCCTACACCGACGGTGTCATCACCGGCTGGGGGTCCATCGACGGACGCCGGGTCTTCGTGTTCGCCCAGGACTTCACCGTCTTCGGCGGCGCCCTCGGTGCGGCATTCGCAAAGAAACTCCACAAGGTCATGGACCTGGCCCACTCGGTCGGCGCCCCGATGATCGGACTCAACGACGGCGCCGGCGCCCGCATCCAGGAGGGGGTCGTCAGCCTCGACGGCTACGGCGGCATCTTCTTCCGCAACGTGCAGTCCTCGGGCGTGATCCCGCAGATCAGCGTGATCCTCGGACCCTGCGCCGGCGGTGCGGTCTACAGCCCGGCCATGACCGACTTCATCTTCATGGTCCGCGAGAAGTCGCACATGTTCATCACCGGACCGGATGTCGTCAAGACCGTGACCGGCGAAGAGGTCTCCCTCGAGGAGCTCGGCGGCGCCGGGAGCCATTCCACGAAGTCGGGCGTCGCGACCTTCGTGGCAGACGACGAGTATCAGGTCCTCGACGACGTCAAGGCGCTGTTGGTGTACCTGCCGTCGAACAACATCGAACTTGCGCCGACCATCGCCTGCGACGACCCCGCCGATCGTTTGTGCCCCGAGCTCGACGACCTCATGCCCGACAGCTCCAACGTGCCCTACGACATGCGCCAGGTCATCACCGCGGTCGCCGACGACGGCGAGTTCATGGAGTACCACTCCGCCTGGGCCGGGAACATCGTGTGCGGTTTCGCCCACCTCAACGGTCGCTCGGTCGGCGTGGTCGGCAACCAGCCGATGATGCTCGCCGGGGTGCTCGACATCCAGGCCGCCGAGAAGGCCGCCCGGTTCGTCCGCACCTGCGACGCCTTCAACATCCCGCTCATCACGTTCGTCGACGTGCCCGGCTTCCTGCCCGGCGTCGACCAGGAGTACGGGGGCATCATCCGCCACGGCGCCAAGCTGCTCTACGCCTACTGCGAGGCCACGGTGCCGCGCATCCAGGTCATCACCCGGAAGGCCTACGGCGGTGCCTACGTCGTCATGGACTCGAAGTCGGTCGGCTCCGACCTGTCGTTGGCGTGGCCGACGGCCGAGTTGGCCGTCATGGGTCCCCAGGGAGCCGTCGAGATCCTGTACCGGCGCGAGCTGGCCGAAGCCGCCGACCCTGACGCCCGCAGGAGCGAACTCATCGACGAGTACTCGGAGCGCTACGCCAACCCGTACATTTCAGCTGAGCACGGTTTCGTCGACGACGTGATCGCCCCGTCCGAGACCCGTGTCAAGCTGATCGCCGGCCTCGAGATGCTGGCCGGCAAGCGCGAGGAACTCCCCCAGCGCAAGCACGGCAACGTGCCGCTGTAGGCCACGATGGGTTCCTCCACACCGAACGACCGCACCGCCGACCGGGTCGTGGTCGTCGATGGGTTCGACACCACGACCCGCATCGAGGCGCCGGGGGCCACCGAAGCCGAGCTCCAGGCCATCCTCGCCGCATTTCGCGAACTCTGGCCCGACCCCGTGACGACCCGGCCGGCCGACGTGCCGACCTGGCGCTTCTCGGGCCGCTGGTGGAGCGACTCCCGCCTGCCCCGACGGCGGTCGATCAGCTAGTCGCCGTCGACGGCAGTTCAGGCCATTGCGGCCGGTCGGCGCCCGTGACCTCCGGTAGCCGTCCGAGGTAGTCGTCCCGGGAGATCTCGGTTGCTCCGAGTCCGACGAGGTGCGGGGTGGCCCACTGGACATCGACAAGCCGGTCATCGTCCGTGCCGAGCAGTTCGACCAGGCCGATCAGGGCCACCTTCGAGGCGTCGGTCCGGTTGTGGAACATCGACTCACCGGCGAAGAGTCCGCCGAGCGACACGCCGTAGAGACCGCCGGCGAGGCCGTCGTCGTCCCACGCCTCGATGGAGTGCGCCCATCCCAGGCGGTGCAGTTCGGTATAGGCGTGGGTCATCTGGGCGTCGATCCAGCGGCTGGGCCGGTCCGGGTCGGCACAGGCATCGAGCACGTCGGTGAAGGCGGTGTCGATCCGGATCTCGTAGCGTCTGCAGGAGCGCCGCAGCGAGCGGCTCACCCGCAGGTCGTTCGGGCTCAGGACGCCCCTCGGGTCCGGCGACCACCAGGCGACGGCGCCGTCCTGTTCGACCGGCATGGGGAACAGGCCGGACCGGTACGCCGTGAGGAGCGTGCCCGGGTCGAGGTCGGCACCGACCCCGACGATCCCGTGTTCGTCGGCGGTGTCGGCCGGCGGGAACAACCAGGTGGTGCTGGGCGGCTCGGTGGGCACGCCGCGAGGGTAGGTGGCCGGACCGGGGGAGGGCCGTTCAGCCCTCGACGATGGCGACCGAGCGGACGACGATCTCGTGGCTCGGCCCGCCGCCGTAGGGCGAGTCGGGGTCCACGACGTAGAGGTCCATCATGGCGTCGAGGACGCTCTGGCCGGCGTTGTCGGTGGTGCCGAACAACAGGTAGCTGCCCTGGCTGTCGAGCAGGGACACGCTCTCCGTGGTCGTGAAGAAGAACTGGGCTCCCGAGCTGTTGAGTCCCGACGAACGGGCCATCACCAGTTGGCCGGACTCGTAGGAGAACGGGCCGGAGACGCCTTCGTTGGCAAGCCGGTGGAAGGTGCCCCCCTCGTCGGGGATCTGGTAGCCGGGTCCAGGGTCGGACCAGTCGTTGGTGGTCGGTGCGCCTCCCTGGATGATGCCGATGCTCGGGTCGATCCGGAACAGGAGCGTGTTGTCGTAGTAGCCGTAGCGGGCGAGGGCCACGAAGTTGTTGGTTGTCTCCGGCATTCCGATCCTGTCGAGGGTGAACCGGATCTCGCCCTCGCTGGTGTCGAACACCGCCGTGTAGGTGATGCCACTCGACAGGCAGAAGATGGGGCGTGCGTCGAACCGGTAGCGGGGGGCATCGGACTTGTCGTGGGCGGGACAGTCGGTCGGCACCAGGACGTCGGTGGTGCTGCTGCCACGGTTGGTGATGCTGGCGATGCCCACCGCAAAGCCGCTGCCGACCATCACGACGGCGAGGACGCCTGCCAACAGCCTGGTGCGGGGCGAGTAGCGCCGGCTGGCGGAAGGGGCGGAGGGCGCGGGGCGCCGGGTCTTCGAGGCCATGGGGCGGCACCCTAACAACGGGGTGTCCCGGCGCCGCAGCGCCGAAAACCCGCGGCAGGCCGACCGGGTGGCGCCGGTAGCGTGTTCGTTCGTGGCACTCCTGGTCCAGAAGTACGGCGGCACGTCGCTCAGCGACCCCGATCGATTTCGAGCGGTCGCCGACCATGTCGCGCGCACGGTGCGACGCGGCGACGAGGTCGTCCTGGTGGTCTCGGCCATGGGCAAGGAGACCGACGACCTCCTGCGCCTGGCGTCCGAGGTCTCGTCCACGCATCCCGGTCGTGAGATGGACATGCTCGTCACGGCGGGTGAGCGCAAGGCGATGGCGCTCATGTGCATGGCGCTTCACGATGTCGGCGTGCCGGCCGACTCCTTCACGGGAAGCCAGGCCGGCTTTCTGACCGACACCACGCATGGCAACGCCAAGATCCTCGAGGTCCGGCCCGACCGGGTGCGTGCCGCCATCGACGCCGGACGCGTCGCCGTGGTCGGCGGCTCACAGGGCGTGTCGACGGACAACGACGTCACCTTCCTCGGCCGCG